>JAKPAR010000180.1 GCA_029779375.1 Bacillota bacterium
TCTATTTTACTTTCACTTTCCTTTTTCCCACTTTGTAAAAACCTTTCAACATATTTCCCAATTACATCACATTCAATATTGACTAAATCCTTTATGTTCTTCTTATTTAATGTAGTTGATTCTCTAGTGTGAGGAATTATTGATACTTTGAACATTTCTTCATCTACATAGCCTACCGTAAGACTCACTCCATCTATGGCAACAGAGCCTTTATAAACTATATACTTTAATATTTCTTTAGAAGCAACTACACTTATCCATATAGCATCTCCTTCACTTTTAAACCCTCTTATGATACCAGTTCCATCTATATGTCCGGATACCATGTGTCCTCCTAATCTATCTCCAATTTTTAATGCTCTTTCTAAATTCACAAGACTTCCACTCTTCAAAGATCCTAAATTTGTTTTCCTTATAGTTTCAGCCATTACATTTGCTTTAAATAAATTTTCATCAAATTCATTTACTGTTAGACAAACTCCATTGACAGCTATGCTATCCCCTATAGAAATGTTTTCAATTACTTTCTTACATTCAAAAGTAATTGTCCATATTTTATTTTCATTGGCTACGTCTAATACTTTTCCTATTTCTTCTACAAGCCCTGTAAACACCTTATCACTTCCTTACTTTAAATAGCCTTCAATCATTATGTTCTTGCCCATGTTAGTAATCTGCACATTTTGTAAACATATGGCATCCTCTAAACACTCCACCCCCTCCCCCTCAACTGGAGTCTTCGCATCTTTTCCACCTATAATCTTTGGAGCAATAAAAAATATAACTTTATCTACTAAATTCTCCTTCAAAAAACTGAAGTTTACTTCTCCACCTCCTTCAATAAGCAAGCTATCTATTTTTTTATTTCCCAATTCTTCTATGAGAAATTCTAAATCTACTTTATGGTTTTTAGCTGGAGTTATTATTACATCTGCTCCCCTTTCCTTAAAAGCTTTTATATTTTCATCTGCCGCAAGATTAGTTACTGCAATAATAGTATTTGAAGGATTTATGTTTAATATTTTTGATGTAAGGGGAGTCCTTCCGTAGCTATCTACTACAATTCTTATGGGATCTTTGCACTCTATTTTATTTAGTCTTGTATTTAGCATAGGATCATCCGTTATTACTGTATTTACTCCCACTAATATAGCTGAAACTTTTTGTCTCAATATATGTCCATATTCTCTTGACTTTTCACCTGTAACCCATCTTGAATCCCCTGTGTGTGTAGCTATTTTCCCATCTAAACTCATACCTGCTTTCATGATAATAAAGGGTCTTTTAGTAATTATATATTTAATAAATATTTCATTTAATTTTTCTGCTTCTTTTTTTAGAATTCCAACCTCCACTTCAATTCCATTTTCTTTTAATATCTTTATTCCATTTCCTGAAACTGCAGGGTTAGGATCCTCCATAGCTACTACCACTTTTTTGATTCCACTTTTCACTATCCTATTGACACAAGGCGGAGTCTTTCCAAAATGAGAACAGGGTTCCAAATTAACATACATAGTAGTACCATATACATCTTCTATAGCATTATTTAGTGCATTTATTTCAGCATGATTCTCCCCATAACTCTCATGATAACCTTCAGCAATTATCTTTCCATTCTTAACAATCACTGCTCCTACTAGAGGATTGGGACTTGTAAATCCCATCCCTTTTTCTGCAAGATTTAAAGCCCTTTTCATAAAATATTCATCATTCATAAGATCCCCCCAAAAAATTATTAAAAGCCCTGAAATAAATTTCAGGGCTTGATTAATCACTTTTATATTTATAAAGATAGTCATAAAAATTATTTTTATAACTATTCAATACCTTCTTTCATCCAGACTATACTGTCGGCTTCGGAATCTCACCGAATCTGCCTATTAGGCTCGTGGGCTTTACCACCGGTGGGGAATTTCACCCCGCCCTGAAGGAATATTCTGTTTTCATAATTATACCATATATTGAAGTCAATGAAAAGAATTCTTTAAAAAACAACAACATAATTTTCTATATTCCTATAAATCTTATATCTTCATCTTGATACCATTCAAATGCAAAAGAAAATTTATTATCAAATTTTCTTAATCTTAAATTAGAATCAATATTTATTATTTCTGGTTGATTTATATTTTCTATTGGCATATTATTTCCTCCGTTCTTTATTCATTCTTGCCCAATATCTTTAAAATTTCTTTACAATTTTCATAATACACATCCTTTTATTTATATAATTGTCAAACTTCTTAAATACCTTCCTTCTCCATTTATATATTCTGGAGATTGTACAAAACCAACTTGAGCTAAATATTCATTTGTAAAACCAAAGACTTGATGCCACAGTTCTATTGCTATTTCTTTCATATTGTTTTCATGTTTTATAGCAGTTAATTCAGTGGCTTCTTTTTCAAATCTATCAAAAGTAGATTTAACTATATCACATATTTGATTTAGTACAATATCTGATATTTCATTAATAATCTCATTATCAGACCTTTCAAAAACAGGGACATTACATTCTATAGTGCTATCTTCCTCATTTATACTTAAATATTCAAGTTCCTCAAGAAATTTAACCATATCTTTTTCATTTTTAGATAATTTATTATAAACTATTTCATTCTTATAACTCTTCCAAACAATTTCACCACATTTTTCTGCAATCTCACTATTTTTTTGTTCTATTAACCTTATATAATCTAAATTTAGCTCATTAAATGGCGTTGCACTTTCAAGATTTTTTTCAACTTGTCTAAAAAACCTAAACACATCTTTCCTGGTACCATCTGAATCTCCAAAACTATTGAAGATAAAGTTTTGACTTCTATAATTATTGCTACTACACAGTAGTTTATTACTATGACTTTGTACACTTTCGCTATCCTCATATCCAAATATTATATAATCTCTATTTCCTGGTTGTATTTTAGAAGATAAAAAAATATTCTTCTCTTCAAAAAAGTCAAAAGCTGTACCATCAAAAATATCATCACAAACTATATGATATAATAGCTTTTCTTTAGGAAAAGAAGAATAGTTAGATAACTTAGATATTTTTTCATAAATCTGTTCCTTTATATCAATTATTTTGCTACCTATAATTTCTCCAATATCCTCAAAATACTTATCTAATAATGGCATGTCCTCTTCTAAAAACACAGGAAAGTTTAATTTATATTTGTTTTCAATTATATCTATTGCATTAATATATTTTAAACTTTCTATTATACAATCAAATTCTTCTTCACTAATTCTTATTATTTTTATAATTTCATCCTTTGATATGGAATATGGCTCATTGTGTGCTATTAAATATAATATCTCTGGTACAAATTTTTTGCTACAAACATATCCAGGATTATATTCATCATAAGAACCATTATCTCCAAAAAAATATATATCCAATTTCTTATTCATATCTTATTCACCTCATCATCTACCTATTAAAAGCTGACATTATTATTTCGTCATAATATTTTCCATCTTTAAATATTTCATCTTTCAAAATTCCTTCTACTTCAAATCCACACTTCTCATAACTTTTTCTAGCTCTTACATTAAATGAAAATGTGCTTAATCTTATTTTGCGAATATTCATATTATTAAAGATAAAATTCATTAATACTTTCATTGCATCAGCACCATATCCTTTTCCCCAATATTCCTTATCTCCAATCATTATTCCAACCGTCGCCACACGAGATAACCAGCTGACTTCTTGAATACCACAGCCACCAATATATTTTTTTGTTTCTATATCTTCTATGGCAAAATTATAGCTACCATCTTGACTACTTTTCTGCGATCTTACCCATTCTTCCTCTTCCCATAGAGTCATTGGAAAAGGAATATTTGTAACTAAAAATTTTTTAAGTTCCTCATCATTTACAAATGATGTTGCTATTGGTATATCTTCTTCTCTATAAGCTCTCAAGCAGACTTTTTCTCCATAATACATTTACAATTCCCCCTTTATAAATTAGAGTTTTCTCATATCAGATCTATATTTACATTAAAGTAAATTCAACTTCCTCAATACTCTCAAGCTTTATATCATTAAATATAAAGCACAAGATATATGGCATTTTATCGACAATTCTCCAAAAATCAGCATATTCAAAGTTAGGATTAAAATAGTTTATAATTGTACTTAATGCAGTACCATGAGTTCCAATAACTACATTTTCCCCTAAATTATTTCTTATTACATCAAAAAGTGCAGCGATATTGCGTTCTTGGACTTCTCTTAAGGATTCTCCTCCTAAAAGTTTAAAATCAAAATCTTGCCACTGTTTTTCAGAAAATCCTCTAAAATCTTCTACCCATTCACCAACCTTACGTTCACAAAAATCATTGTTAGTTATTATTTCAAGTCCACTATTCTCTGCAAAATCTTTTATCGTATCAATAGCTCTTTTATATGTACTAGAATAGATAGCAGTAATATCCCTATTCATCAATGCATTCGTAACCTTTTTTGCATCTGCAACCCCTTGTTCTGTCAAGGGACGTGTCAAATCATCTTTAATAGAAAAATCCGGTTCAGCATGTCTAACAAAATATATATAAGTTTTCATTTTAATCCTATCTCCATTTCTATCATTGAATCCTCATTATCATCAATAATTCCCATATTACTAAACTCAGGAAAAAGCATTATACATCTCTCCCTCTATAATATTATGATAACTATCTAATCTGGACATCTTCAAATTCAATTATGTCACACATTTCATTTCCTTCTAGTTGAAGCAAAAACTTTTTTATATATATTTTATCTCCAGCATATCCTACCAAATCTCCATTTTTACCTACAACTCTATGGCAAGGTATGATTATAGGAAGTGGATTGTTTCGGTTGGCCTGTCCTACTGCCCTTGTAGCTTTAGGATTTCCAATAGCTTCTGCTATTTGTGAATAGCTCCTAATCTCTCCATAAGGAATATTTCTCAAAGCATTCCATACTCTTTTTCTAAACTCTGTACCTTCTATGGATAATGGTACTTGAAATTCTTTTCTCTTTTTTTTAAAGTATTCATCTAGCTCTTTTATGACATTACTACACAGTTTATTATTTTGTACAATATCATTATTTTTATTTGTATATTCTAACCATTCTTCTTCAAAAAGTATTATTCTCCTAACTCCTATTTCGTCTACTACTGCATATATCATTCCCAATGGAGAATCATAGCTGTCATAGACAATTTTCATACTATACCTCCTTTGAGGAACTATTGAATTCTTCCCTCAATATAGCATAATTTAATCTATCCCATCTTCTTCCTGCAAAATATACAGCTTTTCGCTCTATCCCCTCTAGCACAAAACCTGCCTTTTCTAAAGATCTTTGTGCTCCTTTATTTTGTTCAAGAGTATCTGCAGCAATTCGTTCTAATCCAATATTGTTAAATCCATACTCTAAAATAATCTTTACCGCTTCTTGCCCATAACCTTTAGAACGATTTTCAATTTTTGAAATACCCAATCCAATAGTACAAGAACGATTGCTCCAATCAATGTCTTGTAATGCAATATCTCCTATTAGAGTTCCATCAGTCAAAAATACTCCTAAACGAATATGTTTACTTCCTTGATCATTTTGTATTTCATCAAACCACTTATCTGCCTTGACAATGGATTGACCAATATTCAAAGGTTCAGTCATTGCCTCAAAATCATATTCAAAATCATTCCACAATTTTTGGCAATGTTCTCTTTCAAGTGTTGAAAGGTATACTCTATTTCCACTTAATTTCAACATAAAAATCCTCCCTATTAATCCTTATTTTTAACATATTCCACGTTTTTTATAAATATCCTTTTTATTTGCTTATTTTATTTCAATAATTACTTTGTTATATTACAATTGTGTTACAAATGAAAATAATGGTTGAATATTAACAAAAATGTGAATATACTTATAGATATACTAAATAATAAAGGAGGTCGTGTTGATGATAATGATATGCAGTATACTAATCAAAGAGAATTTAAGTTCAAAATGTAAATCCACGACCTATGATCGTTTTTGATTAAATACATAATTTACTAGGAATATCAAAAACCATAGGTGTGGCTGCCTATGGTTTTTTTATGCAATTCTATACTGTTTATTTTTACCAAAACAGATATTGGTGTATTTTGCATATTTATAGCCATGGGCATAGTATTTTTATTTCAATAGCCCATGGCTATTTTGTTTTTGACAGGAGGGATAGAATGAAAGGATTAAAATCGATTTTTAAGTTCATGAGAGGCAGCAAATTTATTTATGCAATGAGTGTTGTAAGTATCGTCCTTGCTACATTTTTTACAGTAATAGGCCCTCTTTTAGTGAAAACTACTATTGACTCTATTATTGGAAACAAAGAAATAAGTTCTATGAGGATGCTTAAAACTATAAATTTTTTAGGAGGTAAAGAGTATTTAAGAAACAATCTGTGGATTATAGGCATAGCACTCATAATTTTAACTATTTTTAGAGGTTTATTTCTTTATTTGAAAAATACACTATCAAGTAAAGCTTCTGAAAACACTGCCAAAAATATGAGAGAGCAATTATATGATCATATACAGAGATTGCCTTATGAATATCATGTAAAAGCTGATACAGGAGATCTAATTCAAAGATGTAGTTCAGATGTGGAAACTA
>JAKPAR010000200.1 GCA_029779375.1 Bacillota bacterium
AAGCTAAATCAAGGAATTAATATAGCCCTTGTATCAGATGCAGGAATGCCGGGCATATCTGACCCCGGAGCAGATTTGATAAAAAAAGCCATAGATGAAGGCATCGATGTAGTACCCCTTCCTGGACCAACTGCCAGCATTACTGCATTAATCATATCAGGTCTTCCTACAGACAAGTTCATCTTCTATGGTTTCCTTTCCTCAAAGAGAAATGAAAGAATTAAGGAATTAGAAGAAATAAGAAAGTACAAGATGACAACAATTATATATGAAGCTCCCCACAGGCTGCTGGATTTACTTGAAGACATGGATAAAGTATTAGGCAATAGGAGAATATCTATTTCAAGGGAGCTAACAAAAAAATATGAAGAAACTTTTAGAGGAACACCAATGGAAGCTTTGGAAAAATTCAAATCCTCAGGCGTAAAGGGAGAATTTGTAATCGTAGTTGAAGGAAATAAAGAAGAAGAAAATTTAGATATAGATATAGAAGAAATTTTAAGGGAATATATAAGTCGAGGATATACCAAAAAAGAAGCTGTCAAAATTATCTCCCAAAAATATAATTTGCCTAAAAATGATGTCTATAAAATAAGCCTTAAATTAGATTAACAAATACACCAAATATAGTTAATAGTGTATAACGAATAGTGAATAGTTTAGGTATGAAGCAAATAAATTCGCTTCTACTATAAAAAACTTTTTAACCTTTTACTATTCACTATTCACTATTAACTTTACCAATTCACAATTTAATCAATTATATAAATGGAAAAAATTGTGAATTGTGCATTGTGAACTGATGAAGGGGGCTGGTTTTCATTTACAACATACACAATGACCTAAAGGAGAAAATTAGCAGCTTAAACGACCTATTATACGAAAAATACAATACCATATTTTCTCAAGATAGAGAGTTTTTAAGAACGTTTATAAGACAATATATCGGGCAAATTAAACCCATGGAAAAGCTTGATAATAAGCATCTTGCTTTATATGAGGC
>JAKPAR010000215.1 GCA_029779375.1 Bacillota bacterium
CTTGTTTCAAGTATAGATTTGGGAAAGGATTCCTATGGGTTTCTAATAGATGGAGAAGGCAATATCATAACTCATAAAAACGAAGCATTTAATCCTGATCCAGAAAAAGGCTTTACAAACATAAATGAAATATTAGATGGGAAATTAAAAGATATATTTAAAACAGAAAAAACAACAAAAAAAGGATTAAATAAAATAAAGGATTATGATGGAAAAGAACGAGTATTTTTTGTAGAAGATATGGATGAAACCAATTGGAAAGTAGGAATAGCCATATCAAGTGCTGAAATGTTAAAAACCTTTAAAAAATCTATAAACAGATTAATTATTATTACTATAATAATAATTGCCATTGCAATAGTGCTTTCTACCATAATGGGAAATTCTATTTCCAAACCTATCATAGAATCTGTAGAAGTAGCAAGTAAAATAGAAAAATTAGATTTGACAGAAGATATAGATGAAAAAAATTTAAAAAGAAAAGATGAAATTGGTCAAATATCATTATCTTTTCAATCCATAATAAATACCCTAAGGGATTTTGCAAAGAAAATAGGTGAATCCTCAGAACAAGTTGCCTCATCTTCAGAAGAACTAACAGCCGTATCTGAAGAAGCTGCAACAGCAGCTAATAGTGTAGCAGAATCTGCTACTGAAATAGCCGTAGACTCAGAAGAACAGCAGAAGGATATATTAAACGCTGTATCTGCAATAGAAGAGATATCAGCTCAAATTCAAGAAATATCATCAAACGCAGAAGGTATAAGCAATTTAAGTCAAAGTGTTTCTGGTAGTTCAGACGAAGGAAGGAATAATATCGAGCAAGTCATATCTCAAATGAATAACATAGTCAAAAGTACTGAAAAAGTACAAGTATCTCTAATAGATGTAGATAATAGTTCTCAAGAGATGGATAATATAATTCGAGTCATACAAGATGTAGCAGAACAAACTAATCTATTAGCACTAAATGCAGCCATTGAAGCAGCAAGAGCAGGAGAATATGGAAGTGGATTTGCAGTAGTAGCAGAAGAAATAAGAAAATTAGCAGAAGAAGTACAACATTCCACAGAAGATATATATGAAATCATAAAGAAAAATCAAAATATAATAGACGAAGCAAATGAGAACATGAACACAAGCAAAGAAGAAGTGGACAAAGGACTAGCAACCATAGATGAGACAAAAGAAACATTTATATCTATTATAGACTCAGTAGACGAAATATCTCAGCA
>JAKPAR010000219.1 GCA_029779375.1 Bacillota bacterium
CCTTCTACTAAAAAATATATACCTATAAACAACAAAATTAAGAAACTAATAATAGTTGGCAATTGACCAGAAAGAAATTTTTTAGCTACATCCCCCAAAAACATAGCTATAGCTAATATTCCTGTACAAATAATATTTATCATAAAAAGAGATTTTATAGGTATTTTTATTTTTTTCATTCCATAAGCAATTCCTATTGCCAATGAATCTATACAAATAGCTACAACTATAAACAATGATTCTAGCATATAAACACATCCTTTTTGAATTCCATTTAGCTATATATATAGTATTCATTGAATTAAAAAAGGACACAAAATAACCCTATCTAAAAGATAGGGTTATACATTGACTATTGCCTCCATGACAATCTTAGATTTTCCGCCTACTTTCACAATGTATTTATTATTTATATTTTCAATACTACAATAAATGGCACTCGGCCTATTCATAGTTTCTCCTTGTATAGATATTATTTCATCTTTTTCTAACAATCCATTTTTCTTTAAATAATATATAAGAGCTCCATTAGATGTCCCTGTAGCTGCTTCTTCATTTATTCCTACAGCAGGTGCAAAATTTCTGGTATAAACTACATCCGAATCATCATTTGGGAGATAAAAGGCATGAACCCCTATTACATTTAATTTTTTTGAAACCTTTTCTAGTTTCTCAAAATCAACGGAAAGATTATAAAGAATATCCTTGTTTTTTATGGGAAGTATTATATCTGGCAGTCCTGTTGATATTATTTCTGGATAAATAAATTTTTCTCCTATTCCTAAATCTTCTTCTCCTATTCTAAAGGATTCAAGAATTGGTTTTATGCTTTCAATTCTACCTAAAGATTTAGGCTCTCCTTGCTCCATAAGAACTTTATCTACTTGACAATTTTTATAATATATCTCCACTGAAAGTCTACCTGCTTTAGTTTCCTGATATAACTTTCTTATTCCGTTATCTATAGGCATTATATATTGCTTTTGTGCTAATAGATAAAATGAAGCTATTGTAGCATGACCGCAAAGGTCTACTTCACATCTTGGAGTGAAAAATCTGACCTTAAAATTCTCCTTGTCCAATTCTTCAATAAAAGCGGTTTCAGAAAGATTCATTTCTCTTGCAATGTTTTGCATATCAACATCAGTTAAATTTCTAGCATCAGGAACCACTCCTGCAGGGTTGCCCCCAAAAGTGCTCTCAGTAAAAGCATCTACTTGATATATATTAAGTTCCATTTTCTCACCTCTGTTTTTTAGCCAAATCAAAAATGTTTCACGTGAAACATTTTTGTTAAACATTATTTGTTCATTATGGTTTCCAAAATTCTCTCCAAGTCCTCATCACCATAATACTCTATTTCAATTTTCCCTTTGTTTTTCCCTTCGGCAATTTGAACTTTTGTTCCTAAATATGCCATGAGTTCTTCTTCTAAATTTAAAATTATAGGATCTCTATATGTTTCTTTGCTTTTATTTTGTAAGTGTTTTTTAGATTTTTTCATGTTTTTGGCCAATTCTTCTGTATCTCTAACATTAAGTTTTTTATTTATTATCTCATTTGCAATCTTTGCTCTCTCATTTTCATCTCCTATAGACAAAAGTGCTCTGCCATGTCCACTAGAAAGACTTCCTTCTTCTATATAATCTAAAGTTTTTTTATCTAAATTTAGCAATCTTATAGAATTAGCAATATATGATCTACTCTTCCCAACTATTTGAGATACTTCTTCTTGTGTCAAATTGTAATTATCCATCAATTCTCTAAAAGCTTTTGCTTCTTCTATTGGATTTAAATCTTCTCTTTGAATATTCTCTATCAAAGCCATTTTTATAGATTCAAATTCTTCTACATCTTTTACCAAACATGGAACTTCTTCTAAGCCAGCTATTTTAGATGCTCTCCATCTTCTTTCTCCCGCTATAATTTCATAATTCTTCCCAATCTTTCTAACTATAATAGGTTGTATAACACCATAAGTTTTTATAGAATCAGACAATTCTTTTAAAGATTTTTCATCAAATTCTTTTCTAGGTTGATTTTTGTTAGGTTTTATTTGAGATATATCAATACTCAATATATTGTCTTTTTCTTCATCAAAATTGATAAAATCTTCTATAGGTTCATCTGGTATTAGTGCAGACAGTCCCTTTCCAAGCCCTTTTTTCTTAGCTACCATTTAAAATTCCCCCTCAGACCACTCTAAAAACTCTTCTGCCAACTCTTCATAGGCTTCAGCCCCTTTTGATTTTGGATCATAATCCATGACTGAAAGTCCATGACTTGGAGCCTCCGCTAATCTAACATTTCTAGGAATTATGGTTCCATATACTTTCCCTCTAAAATACTTTTTTACTTCATCTACTACTTGAATGGATAAGTTTGTCCTTCCATCAAACATACTTAAAACTACACCTTCAACTTCTAAACTTTTATTCAAACTTCTCTTCACCAATTTTATTGTATCCATTAGTTGACTTACTCCTTCAAGAGCATAGTATTCACATTGGATAGGTATTAAAACACTATCAGAAGCCGTGAGAGCGTTTATACTAAGTATTCCTAAAGAAGGTGGACAATCAATAAAAATATAATCGTATTCGTATTTTATATTTTCTAATGCATTTTTTAACCTGGTTTCTCTATAATCAAGTACTATAAGTTCTACTTCGGCTCCTGCCAACTCTACATTTGAAGGGATTAAAAACACATTTTTAGAACTAGTTTCTACAACTGTATTGGCAGTAGACATTTCATTTACAAGTATATCATATATCGAAGAATTTAGTTGTCTTTTATCTATTCCTAATCCACTAGTAGTATTTCCTTGAGGATCTACATCTACTATCAAAATTTTTTTGTCTTTTTTGCCTAAAGCAGCACTTAAATTTATAACCGTTGTAGTTTTTCCTACACCACCTTTTTGATTAAATATTGAAATTACTTTAGTCATTTTTCTCACTCCCAAATACTATTATACTTCTATTATACATTAAATAAATAATATAGTAGAACAAAAAAAATAGTAGGTAATATTACCTACTAAAAATATGAAGTGAGAAAATGACTATCTTTTTGGAATTTTAACAACTACTTCTACATAATCTCCCATATCTTTTTCTGCATATTTTGCTTCAACGCCACTATCTAATATGGCATTGTAAGCATTTTTCAATGTATTTAAATAAATTTTGAAATTTATATGTCCTTTTATATTTTGACTTATTTCAGGTTCATCTTTTTTTATTAAATTATCTAGCATATCATCTATCATTTTTTCTGTTTTTTTAACTGTAAAATCATTATTTATAATCTTTTCTAGTGCTTTTCTTTTTAATTCATCATCTGGAAGTTTTAAAAGAGCTCTAGCATGCCTTTCTGACAATTGATTTTCTACCAAGGTCTTTTTCACATCTTCAGGCAATTTCAATATTCTCAATTTATTTGCAATAGTAGATTGACTTTTTCCAAGTTTTTCTGCCAATTCCTGCTGTGTAAATCCATGATCATTTATCAAATTGTAGTATCCTTCAGCTTCTTCTATATAGCTTAAATTTTCCCTTTGTAGATTTTCTATTAAAGCAACCATAGCTGAGTCCTTATCTTTATAATCTACTATGATTGCAGGTATCTCATCTAACTCAGCTATTTCAGAAGCTCTAAGCCTTCTTTCCCCTGCTATGAGTTCATAACTTTCATTGCACAATTTTCTAACACTTATTGGTTGTATGAGACCGTAGGTTTTTATAGATTGACTTAGTTCTTCTAGGGCTCGTCTATTAAAATCTTTTCTAGGTTGATAAGGATTAGGCTTTATAGATTTTATAGGTATATATTTAATTTCCGTTTGTATATTCTTCATCCTTTATCCCTCTCCTCTTGGACTTTGACTTACTTATTATTAATATTCTATAGAATTTTAAATCTTCCTTCTTATTTTTCAATAAATCGTTCAACATTATTGTATAGATTACAACGGATTTTTCTTAGGTTTGCCAGCTTGTCTAGGATATTTTGTCGGAGTTTTGCTTATCTTTTCTATAATTATCAAACTATGTATTATATTACTGTTGGGAATTTCTACTAATACTTTATCTTTTATTTCTCCCCCCAATATCTTCAAGGCTTTTTTCGAATTTTCTATTTCCTCTTCTACATCTTTTCCTTTCATAGCTATAAAACATCCTCCTACTTTAACAAAAGGCAAACAGTATTCACATAGAATATTTAGTGGTGCTACAGCTCTTGAAATAGCTACATCAAACACTTCTCTATACATTTTATCTTTCCCAAAATCTTCAGCTCTTCCATGAATGGTACTTATATTTTTAAGTTCTAATTTGTCTATGACTTCATTTAAAAACATAATTCTTTTATTTAAACTATCAAGCAATACCATGTCCACATTGTTTTTAACTATTTTTATTGGGATACCAGGAAATCCCCCACCAGTACCTATATCAATTACTTTTACGTTTTTTTCAAATAATTTTGTTTTTAAAGGAGTTAAACTATCTAAAAAATGTTTTATATCTATTTCTTCATCATCTTCTATAGAAGTTATATTTATCTTTTGATTCCAATCTAAAAGCAGTTCTTTATAAAGTATAAATTTATTTATATTTTCTTCATCTATATCTATATTCAGTTCTTTTGATCCTTCAATTAATGTTTTTACATCAGTCATTTTTGCCACTCCTAATTCTTCTTTTTTGTTCAAGATAAATTAAAAGTACATTTATATCTGCTGGTGAAACCCCAGATATTCTAGAAGCCTGACCTACAGAATATGGTCTTATATCATTTAACTTTTGTTTAGCTTCATTACTTAATCCTTTTACATCAACATAATCTATATCTTCAGGCAATTTCTTTTCTTCAAGTCTTTTAAATTCATCTATTTGAGCCATTTGCTTTTTTATATAGCCTTCATATTTTATTTGAATTTCTACTTGCATTCGTATCTCTCTCGGCAATTCTGCTCTTTCCTCATCTAATTCACTTACATTTTCATATCCTAATTCAGGCCTTTTTATTAAATCATACAAACTAATAGGAGTCTTTAACTCTGCACTTCCTAATTTTTTTAAAATATTATTTACTGTAGCTGTAGGAGTTATTTTAGTTTTTTTAAGTCTATTTAACTCTTTTTCTATCATTTCTTTTTTATATAATACTTTTCTGTATCTTTCCTCACTAGCTAATCCTATTTTATAACCTTTTTCAGTCAATCTCAAATCTGCATTGTCTTGCCTAAGTATAAGTCTATATTCAGCTCTTGAAGTCATCATTCTATAGGGTTCATTGGTACCTTTTGTCACTAAATCATCTATTAGAACTCCTATATAAGCTTCTGATCTATCTAATGTAAAGGGTTCTTTCCCTTTTATATTCTGTACTGCATTTATTCCAGCTATAAGGCCTTGAGCTGCTGCTTCTTCATAGCCTGAAGAGCCATTTATTTGCCCTGCAAAAAATAAATTTGATATTTCTTTGTACTCTAATGTACTTTTAAGTGTAGTTGGATCTATACAATCATATTCAATAGCATAAGCGTCTCTCATAAATTCAACATTTTCAAGACCTATTACAGTTCTATACATTTCCTTTTGTACTTCTTCAGGAAGTGCACTACTCATTCCTTGAACGTACATTTCTTTTGTATCCAATCCTTCTGGTTCTATAAATATCTGATGTTTTTCTTTATCACTAAATCTTACAACTTTGTCTTCTATAGATGGACAATACCTTGGTCCAATGCCTTCAATTACTCCAGCATACATAGGAGATCTATCTAAATTCTTTCTTATTATTTCATGTGTCTTTTCTGTTGTATAAGTTAAATAGCAAGGTACTTGTTCTACATCAAATTTTTTATCTATATTCAAAAAGGAAAAAGGTACTATTTCTTCATCGCCTGGTTGAACTTCCATGACATCAAAATTTATACTATCTCTATGAACTCTCGCTGGAGTACCAGTTTTGAATCTTCTAAGCTTTATCCCTATTTTTTTCAAAGCTTCCGACAATATATTTGAGGGAAACAAACCATTTGGTCCACTTTCAAAATTTACTTCCCCCATATATATTCTTCCTCTTAAATATGTGCCTGTACAAAGGATTACAGCCTTTCCATTGTAAATAGCTCCTGTTCTAGTTTCCACACCTTTTACTATATTGTCTTCTACAATTATCTCTACTACTTCTCCTTGTTGCAATGTCAAATTCTTTTCATCTTCAAGAACTTTTTTCATCTCTCTATGATATTTATTTTTATCAGCTTGAACCCTCAAAGAATGTACTGCTGGTCCCTTTGAGGTATTTAGCATCCTACTTTGTATAAATGATTTATCTATATTAATTGCCATTTCTCCGCCCAAAGCATCTATTTCCCTGACTAAATGACCTTTTCCTGTTCCACCAATATTGGGATTACATGGCATAAGAGCAATAGAATCCAAACTCATAGTTAGCATCAATGTTTTCATACCCATTCGTGCACTTGCTAGTGCTGCTTCACATCCTGCATGACCTGCTCCTATAACAATGACATCATAGTCTCCTCCTACGTATTTTTTAAGTTCCTTCATATTTCAAAAAATTCCTCCCATCTCAACTATTTACCTATACAAAATTCCGAAAAAATCTTATCCAATATATCTTCTGAAATTGTTTCTCCTGATATTTCTCCTAAATGGTTCCAACAATTTTTTACATCTACTTCTATACAGTCAAGAGGCACATTCATTTCAATCCCAGATATAACATCTATTATATTCTTTCTCGCTCTATTTAACATATCCTTATGTCTCATATTAGTCACAATAGCTTCACCAGATACTTCTACTTCTCCACTATAAAACATATCTACAATAGTTTTTTCTAATTCTTCAATTCCTTCACCCTTAGCTATAGATGTAAGAATTATCTTTTTATCTGGAATATATTTAGATAATTCATCCACATCATATTCATTAGGTAAATCAGTTTTATTTAAAAGTACAATTGATCTTTTTTCTTTAACTATATTTATAATATCTTCATCTTCCTTAGTCAATTTTCTTGAAGCATCAAATACTGCTATTACAAGATCGGCTTTTTCTACTACATTCCTAGCCTTATCAACTCCTAGTTTTTCAACCAAATCTTCTGTATCCCTAATTCCAGCTGTATCAATAACTTTCAAAGGTATCCCTTCTATATTCACATATTCTTCAATTATATCTCTTGTAGTACCAGGTATATCTGTCACTATAGCTCTATTTTCTCTAAGTATTGCATTAAGAAGAGATGATTTCCCAACATTAGGTTTTCCAAGTATTACAGTATTTAAACCTTCCCTAAGAATTTTGCCTCTTTCGGCTGTACTTAAAAGTTTATCTATTTCTTCCATTACTTTTTGTGAATCCTTAAGCAACTCGTCATATGTTACTTCTTCTATATCTTCTTCTGGAAAATCAATAGATACTTCAATATGAGCCAACATATTAAGCAGTGTATTTCTTATTTCATTTACTTTAGTTGAAATACTACCTTCAAGTTGACTTAAAGAAACATTATAACTTTTATCAGTTTTAGCTCTTATTAAATCTATTACAGCCTCTGCTTGAGACAAATCTAATCTACCATTCAAAAAAGCCCTCTTTGTAAATTCTCCAGGTTCAGCTAATCTAGCACCATTTTTTAATAAAATTTCCAATATCTTTTTTACAGCAATCATTCCACCGTGACAATATATTTCAACAATATCTTCCCTAGTATAAGTATGAGGTTCTTTCATATAAACTATCAACACCTCATCTACAATAGTTCCATCTTCTGGATTATATATATGGCCATAAGTAAGTCTTCTATTTACTGCTTCTTTAAAATTTTCTATGGTTTTGCCTTTAAAAACACTACTTGCTATACTTAATGATTCTTTTCCACTCATTCTAACTATGCCAATTCCTGCTTCTCCCATAGCTGTTGAAATAGCAGCAATAGTATCCAATTTATTTCACCTGCCTTAATATAATATAAACCCAGTATTATACTGGGTTTAGTTAGATTCTATTACGACTCTTCTATAAGGTTCTTCACCTTCACTGTGAGTTGTTACACCTTCAACATTTTGAAGTGCCGAATGAATAATTCTCCTCTCATAAGGATTCATAGGCTCAAGTCTCACAGGTCTTTTGCTGTATTTAGCTTTGTCAGCCATTTTATGAGCAAGTCTAATCAATGTTTCTTCTCTTTTCTTTCTATAACCTTTAGTATCTACCAATACCTTGATGTAATTCTCCCTATCTTTATTCACTATTAAACTCAATAAATATTGAACTGCATCTAAAGTATTTCCTCTTCTACCTATTAAAATACCCATATCTGTAGAACTTATATCATCTATATCAACATATAATGTAGAGTTCTTTCTCTTGACATTACTTCTTGCACTAATTCCCATACTATTCATAAGCATATCTACAAAGTTTTCTGCAATTTCTACAGGATCACTTACAACTGTAACTTTTACCTTGGCATCCTTAGCTCCAATAAGTCCAAACAAACCTTTACTTGGTTCTTCAACAATCTCAGTATATACATCTTCCCTGTCAACACCTAACTCTCTCACAGCTTCTTCAATAGCATCTTCTACCGTTTTAGATACTTTAACAACAGACCTCATGTCAGTTTTATTCCTCCTTAATCTTACCCAAAGACCTATTAGAAATTATTTGTTGTACTATTTGGAATATATTACTTACAACCCAATACAAAGCTAAACCAGCTGGAAAAGATCTAGCTGCCCACCATATCATAAATGGAAGAATAATATTCATAGTTTTTTGAGTGGCTTGAGTTTGAGGATCAACATTTTGACCAGTATTCATAGTTAAACTTGATATATAGGTTGTCACAGCTGCTATCAATGGCAATCCCCATAAATATGGATCAGGTTGTTCTAAATCAGCAATCCATAAAAATGTCTTGCTTAAAGCTGCATAAATTTCTTTACTTTTAAACACATAAGTTATAGGATCTCTTAATGCATTAAAAAATCCCAATATTATTGGCAATTGAATTATAAGGATTAGACAACCAGAAAATGGATTCACTTTGTTTTCTTTATACACCTGCATAGTTTTGGCTTGCATGGTCTGTGGGTCATTTTTATATTTATCTTGAATTTCTTTCACTTTTGGTTGAATATCTTGCATTTTTTTCATGGACTTTGTCTGACTAATTCCAATTGGAAGTAGTATAAATTTAAATATAATAGTAGTTATAATTATAGCAATAGCATAAAAAGAAATATATTTAGGTTCAGCACCAATTTTAGAAACCAAATCATATACAAGTTTCAAAAGTGCACCTAAAGGTTTTGCAAAAAAATTTGACATTCATTAACCCCCTATCACTTTACCGGATCATATCCTCCAGGATTAAATGGATTACATCTCAGTATTCTTTTAAAACCCATTAATCCACCTTTAAAAAAACCATACTTTTCAATAGCTTCAATAGCATATTCTGAGCAAGTTGGATAAAATCGACAGCTTCTATATGGAATAAGATATCTTGAAATAGTATTTTGATAAATTTTTATTAGCATTATCGCCACTTTTTTCACTTTTTTCACCTATTCCTTCAACAAATGAGCAATCTTTAAAAGATGAAGCATTGCACTTTCAATTTCATCATAGGTAGACTCTTTAGCTATCTTTTTTGGTAAATATATTAAATCATAACCTGTCTTTATTTTACAAGAATTCAATCTATAAACTTCTCTCATTCTTCTCTTCACTCTATTTCTCTCTACACTATTTCCAATCTTTTTAGTCACAGAAAAACCAATCCTATTGTATTCCAATCCATTTTTACAAATGTAGAGAACCATTAACCGATTTCCATAACTTTTTCCCTTGCTATAAACTCTTTTAAATTGAATATTACTTCTTAATTTGTACTTCTTATCCATTGCAATGCTCCTTAAATCAGTTTAAATGCCACATGTAAATAAAAGGCCACCTATCTGCGGCCTTATGCTGTCAATCTTTTTCTGCCTTTTCTTCTTCTTCTTCTTATAACTTCTCTACCTTGTTTAGTGCTCATTCTTTTTCTAAAACCATGTTCTTTACTTCTTTGTCTCTTTTTTGGTTGATAAGTCATTTTCATAATCTACACCCCTCCTCCATCTATATAAATAGAAATATGTGAAAGTCAAGTGTTTTCTCTATATAGAAAACGTAAATACTACTATTGATTATAGTTGTAGCTACAATTAATGTCAAGAATTTTAGCTCATATAAAAAATAACAAAATAAAAATCAACAGCTTGTTTTTATTGTGGATAACTTTATATTTTTCATTGATACTTATCCACTTTTTTGATATCATTAAAAGGGAGTGTGAATTAAAAAAAAATTTATCAACTTTTCCACACTTATTCACAATTTGTGGATAGTTTGTGGATAGTTTATATGTTTTTTTATTTTAAATCTTTTAAAACTTGCTATTTTCAAAATCTTTATCCACATATTTTTATTTTAACATCTTGTGGATAAATAAAAAATATATACTTTTTATTTAATATTCACATTTTATCAATAGCTTATCCACAAAAATTTTTTTTATGATTCATTATAAAAAATAATTTCAAATACATAGTGTTTGTGGATAATTTTGTTGATAATTTTTTTATTTTAGTTATAAACATTTTATATTTGGCAATAATTTCTTAATAAATAGGAGGGTTGAAATGAATTCTAATTTAGAAAGTATTTGGAATGATACTTTAAAAATAATAAAAGTAGAAATGACAGAAGTCAGTTTTAATACTTGGCTTAAATCAACTGAACCTGTTTCTATTTCAGAAGACAATATTGTTCTAGCTGCTCCAAATGAATTTACAAAGAGTATATTGGAAGGAAGATACGTAAATCTCATAAAAAACGCAATAAAACAAGTTACAGACAATGACTACAATATACAATTTATAATTCCAGGAGAAGAAATATCTACAAATATAGGACAAACTTCTGTTATAGAGAATAATGACAATTCTAACAGAGGACAATTAAATCCCAAATATACCTTTGATACTTTTGTCATCGGCAATAGCAATAGATTTGCTCATGCTGCTAGTTTAGCAGTAGCTGAAGCTCCTGCCCAAGCATACAATCCATTATTTATATATGGAGGAGTAGGACTTGGAAAAACCCATTTAATGCATGCCATTGGACATTATATATTAAATCAAGATCCCCAATCCAAGGTCGTATATGTATCTAGTGAAAAATTCACCAATGAACTTATAAACTCTATTAGAGATGATAGAAATGATGAATTTAGAAACAGATATAGAAATGTAGATGTACTTTTAATTGATGATATTCAATTTATAGCTGGAAAAGAAAGAACTCAAGAAGAATTTTTCCATACATTTAATGCTCTCCATGAAGCAAATAAACAAATAATAATATCTAGTGATAGACCTCCAAAAGAAATACCTACATTAGAAGATAGACTTAGATCTCGTTTTGAATGGGGACTTATAGCAGATATACAACCACCAGATTTAGAAACTAGAATAGCAATTTTAAAGAAAAAAGCAAAAGTAGAAAATATAGATGTTGAAAATGATGTAATGCTATATATAGCTACAAAAATTCAATCAAATATAAGAGAACTTGAAGGAGCACTTATAAGAATTGTTGCATACTCTTCCTTAACCAACAAGAAAGTAACAGTAGAATTAGCAGAAGAAGCACTAAAAGATATTATTTCAAGTTCCAAGCCCAGAGAAATAACCGTAGATTTAATAAAAGAAACAGTTTCTAAAGAATTCAATATAAAAATAGAAGACTTCAATTCCAAAAAAAGAACTAGATCTATTGCACATCCCAGACAAGTAGCCATGTATTTATGTAGGGAACTGACAGATTTATCACTTCCAAAAATAGGGGATGAATTTGGAGGAAGAGATCATACCACTGTTATCCACGCTTGTGACAAGATATCAGCTGATATAAAAGCTGATCCAAACTTCAAAAGAAAAGTAGAAAATGTAATAAGTCAAATAAAAGGCGAATAATCAACAAAAAAATGTAGATAAGTTGTTCATAGAATGTGTATATATGCTGTTTTCAAAATAGCTTTTTTATTGTGGATAAATCTCATCTAAATAAAAAACTTATTAACATGTTATTAAATCGTTTAAATTTGTAAAATATAAGTTTTAAACACACTTATCCACATATAAACAGTCCCTACTACTATTACTAATGTATTTTAATCATTCTATCTCTCTATAAAGAACCAAAAAAAAGGAGGAATTTTCAATTGAGAATACAAATAGAACAAAGTAAATTAGCTAAATATGTAAATATAGTTCAAAAAGGTATTTCTAGCAAGACAACACTACCTATATTGGATGGAATCTTATTGGAAACAGTTGATGGAAAGCTTAAACTTACAGGTACGGATTTAGAAATAGGAATAGAATCTTATGTGGACGCAAATATATATGAAGAAGGTTCTATAGTTATAAATTCTAGATTGTTTGGAGATATAGTAAGAAAACTGCCAAATGATTTAATAGATATAAAAACAGATGAAAATAAAATAAATATAAGCTGTAGAAGTTCAGAATTCAATTTAATAGGCAATCCATCTATTGAATATCCTGAATTGCCTACATTGATAGATCAATTATCTATAAATATACCTAAAGATTTATTAAAGAATATCATAAGACAAACAGTTTTTGCTACAACTCAAGATGAAACAAGACCAATTCTTACAGGAGTATTGTTTGAAATAAATGGAAACAATGCTTCTTTTGTGGCACTTGATGGATATAGATTAGCTTTAAGAAATATTAAAGTGAATTCAAATGAGGATATGAAAGTAGTTGTTCCAGGAAAAACTTTAAATGAGTTAAACAAAATACTTGAAGATGAAGAAGATGATGTAAAAATTGTTTTAACTCCTGGACATATAGTTTTTGACTTAGGTGATACTGTGGTATTTTCAAGATTGTTGGAAGGTCAATTTTTAAACTATAGAGATATTATAAGAGAAGAGCATAAAACTAAAGTTAAAGTAAATAGAAAAGAACTTCAAGATAGTTTGGAAAGAGCTTCTCTTTTAGCTAAAGAAGAAAAAGCTAATCTTGTTAAGTTAAATTTAATTGAAGATAAAATTATAATAAAATCTAATTCTGAAATAGGAAATGTAAATGAGGAATTGCCTGTGGAAATAGATGGAGAAGATGTAAAAATTGCCTTTAATTCTAAATATATAATAGATGGTATAAAGGCCATAGATGCAGAAGAAGTAGAGATGTCTTTCATGGGTAGTTTAAATCCTTGTATTATTAAACCACTAGGAGAAGAAAATTATATTTATTTGGTATTGCCAGTAAGACTTGCTAAGGATGACTATTAGAAAGAAGGGGTTAAAGTATGAAAGAAATTAAAATTGATACTGAATATATAAAGCTCGATCAATTTTTAAAATATATAGGTGTAGTACAAACAGGAGGTCAAGGAAAGATATTGATAGAAGAAAAAAATGTTGAAATAAATGGAGAAGTGGTTACAGAAAGAGGAAAGAAAATAAGAAGAGGAGATAAAATAAAAATAAAAGGTGTAGATGATTTTGTTGTGATATAATATTATGGGCCTTGTTTAAGGAGTGTTATAATTGTATGTAGAGAGTATTAATCTCATAAATTTCAGAAATTATGTGAAAGTAGATGTAGATTTTAACAGCAGAGTCAATATATTTTTAGGCAAAAATGCACAGGGAAAGACAAATTTACTTGAATCTATATATATTTGTTCTTTTGGAAAATCTTTTCGTACCAATAGAGATAGAGATATGATAAATTTTAAAAAAGATAAATGTTATATAGGAGCTAAAACGGTTGGTAAAGATATAAATAAATTTATAGAAATAAAGATGGAAATAGATAAACCAAAAAGGATAAGAATAAATAAAATAGAACTTGAAAAAAATAGAGAACTTTTCAGTGGATTGAATGTAGTTATATTTTCTCCTGAAGACTTGAAAATAATAAAAGATGGACCTTATGAGAGAAGAAATTTTTTAGATAGAGAAATATCGCAATTAAAACCTGTATATAAATACAATTTAAACAGATATAATAAAATTCTTATTCAAAGAAATAATCTTTTAAAAAACACCAAAAATATTGAAGAAAATAGTCAATTAATTGAAATATTTGATTTTCAATTAGCTAAGATAGGTACAGATATTTTAATTGAAAGAGTTAAATTCACAGAAAAATTATCTATTATAGCAAATAGAATTCATAAAAGCATAACTAATGGAGAAGAGCAATTGTCATTAAATTATATGTCTAATGTAGATATAAATTCTAAAAATAAAAATTTAATTGAAAAAGATTTTAGAGAAAAACTAAAAAAGAACTTAAAAAGTGATGTATTTAGAGGAAATACAGAAACTGGACCTCACAGAGATGATATAGAAATATATATAAATGATATAGATTCTAAAATATTTGCTTCTCAAGGACAACAAAGAACAGCTATATTGTCTATGAAATTGGCAGAGATAGATCTTATACAAGATGAAAAAGGAGATTCTCCAGTATTACTATTAGATGATGTACTTTCAGAGCTTGATAGCAATAGAAGAAAATATTTGTTAGATACCTTCAAGGAATTACAAATTATAATTACTTCTACTGATACTATTGATTTAAAGGAATTTGAGGGACTTGATAAAAAGATTTTTTATATAGAAAATGGAAAAGTAATTTAAAAAAGGAGCTAGATACAATGTTTCTTCATATAGGAAAAAATTTAACTATACCTGTTAAAGAAATTGTTGCAATAATAGATTTTAAATCTGTTTTAGAATCAGAAGATACTAAAATATATATTGAAAACATAAAAAATAAAGGTTATTTATATAAAACTGATGATAAAGAAGTAAAAACCTATATTTTAACTCGTAGAGAAGAAAAAGATATAATTTATACATCAAGTATATCTTCATCTACTTTATTTAAGAGAAATAAAAACAACTTGAATTTTAAAACACAGATTGGAGGTACAAATTGATGGCCAAAGAAAACAACGGTAGAAAATATACAGCAGATCAAATTCAAGTACTTACAGGATTAGAACCAGTAAGACTTAGGCCAGGAATGTATATAGGAAGTACCGGACCTAAAGGCCTTCATCATTTAGTCTATGAAGTAGTAGATAATAGTATAGATGAGGCATTGGCTGGTGTATGTGATACTATTTTAGTTGCTATAAATGAAGATTCTTCTGTAACTGTAGAAGATAACGGAAGTGGTATTCCTGTTGAAGTTCACCCACAAACTGGAAAATCTACTGTAGAAACAGTTTTAACTATACTCCATGCTGGAGGAAAATTTAACAATGGAGCTTATAAAGTATCTGGAGGTCTTCATGGCGTAGGTATATCTGTAGTAAATGCTCTTTCACAATGGCTGGAAGTAAAAGTTAAAAGAAATGGGAAATTATATAGACAAAGATTTTCAAAGGGAGTAGCTACTACTGAATTGGAAATCATAGGAGAAGTAGCTGAAGATGAAACTGGAACTATTATTTCTTTTAAACCAGATGATGAAATATTTGATGAAGTTGATTTTAGTTTTGATACTCTTGAATTTAGACTTAGAGAAATGGCTTTTTTAAACAAAGGGATAAAAATTCAATTAGAAGATAAAAGAGATAATAAAAAAAGAGTATTTCATTATGAAGGTGGAATAAAAGCTTTTGTAGAGTATGTAAATAGAAATAAAACTCCTATTCATGAAAATATAATTTATTTTGAAGGTGAAAGAGATTCTTGTACTGTAGAATTAGCTATGCAGTATACAGATAGCTATTCAGAAAATATATTTACTTTTGCCAACAATATAAATACCCAAGAAGGTGGAAGTCACTTAAGTGGTTTTAAGTCTGCTCTTACAAGAGCTATAAATGATTATGGAAGAAAATACGGTTTTTTAAAGGAAAAAGATGAAAATCTTCAAGGTGAAGATGTAAGAGAAGGACTTTCAGCTGTTCTTTCAGTAAAACTTATGAATCCACAATTTGAAGGTCAAACTAAAACCAAACTTGGAAATAGTGAAATAAGAGGCATAGTAGATGGTTTAGTTTCTGAAAATCTAGAGAGATTTTTAGAAGAAAATCCTAAAGATGCAAAAATAATCATAGAAAAAGCTCTTAAAGCTTCTCATGCAAGAGAGGCTGCAAGAAAGGCCAGAGAATTAACTAGAAAGAGAAGTATATTAGATAATACAACTCTTCCTGGAAAATTGGCAGATTGTCAAGAAAATGATATAAATAAAACTGAAATTTTCATAGTCGAAGGGGATTCAGCTGGTGGAAGTGCAAAACAAGGAAGGGATAAAAAGTATCAAGCTATACTTCCGTTAAAAGGTAAAATAATGAATGTTGAAAAGGCTAGACTTGACAAGGTACTTGGCTATGAAGAAATAAAGGCTATGATTACTGCTTTTGGATGTGGTATTGGAAGTGAATTTAATATTGAAAAGTTAAGATATGGAAAGATAATTATCATGACAGATGCGGACGTAGATGGTGCTCATATTAGAACATTGTTGCTTACATTTTTCTTTAGATATATGAGACCTCTTCTTGAAGAAGGTCACATTTATATTGCACAACCACCACTATATAAAGTTACTAAGGGAAAAGAAATATATTATGCTTATAGTGACAATCAATTAGACAAGATAATGAATGAAATAGGAAGAGATAAAAATTATCCTGTTCAGAGATATAAAGGTCTTGGTGAAATGAATCCAGAACAGCTTTGGGAAACTACTATGGATCCAGAAAATAGGACTATACTTAGAGTCAATTTAGAAGATGCTATAGCGGCAGATGAAATTTTCACAATGCTTATGGGGGATAAAGTGAAACCTAGAAGAGAGTTTATACAGACAAATGCAAAACGTGTTAAGAATTTAGATATATAGAAAATTTAAAATTTATTTATGTACTGGATTTTAAGGAGGTTTATGATGGACAAGGAAGAAAACAAGATTATATCAGTAGATATTGAAGAAGAAATGAAAAAGTCCTATTTAGATTATGCAATGAGCGTTATAGTCAGTAGGGCACTTCCTGATGTTAGAGATGGACTTAAGCCTGTTCACAGAAGAATACTTTATGCTATGAATGAACTTGGTCTTTCTCCGGATAAACAGTATAGAAAGTCTGCAAGAGTTGTCGGTGACGTTTTAGGTAAGTATCATCCACATTCAGATACATCGGTATATGATGCTATGGTGAGACTTGCACAGGATTTTAATATAAGATACCCTCTTGTGGATGGTCATGGAAACTTTGGTTCTGTTGATGGTGATAGTGCTGCTGCTATGCGTTATACGGAAGTTAAAATGACAAAACTTGCTGTAGAAATGCTTAGAGATATAAATAAAGAAACAGTAGATTATAGGCCAAATTTTGATGAATCTTTAAAAGAACCTGTAGTGCTTCCAAGTAGATTTCCAAATCTATTGGTCAATGGATCTTCTGGAATTGCTGTAGGCATGGCTACAAATATTCCTCCTCACAATTTATGTGAAGTAATAGATGGAATTGTTGCTATGATAGATAATCCTGATATAGATGTAGAAAGTCTTATGAAAATCATAAAAGGGCCTGATTTTCCAACAGGAGCAATGATCATGGGAAAAGAAGGAATAAGATCTGCCTATAGAACAGGAAGAGGCAAAATAATTATAAGAGCTAAAGCAGAAATAGAAACAAATGAAAAAGGTAAAAACAAAATAATAGTTACAGAAATTCCATATCAGGTAAATAAAGCTAATCTCATTGTAAAAATAGCAGAATTAGTTAGGGATAAACGAATTGAAGGAATATCTGATTTAAGAGATGAAACTGATAGAGAAGGAATGAGAATAGTAATTGAGCTAAAAAGAGATGCAAACCCTAATGTAGTATTAAACAATTTATATAAACATACTCAAATGCAAGAAACCTTTGGTGTAATAATGCTTGCTTTAGTAAATGATGAACCTAAGATACTTAATTTAAGGCAAGTATTAAGACATTATTTAGATTATCAAAAAGAGATAATCATAAAAAGAACTCAATATGATTTAAAGAAAGCTGAAGAAAGAGCACATATATTAGAAGGGCTTAGAATTGCTCTTGATCATATAGATGAAGTGATAAATATCATAAGAAGTTCAAAAGAAGAAAGTATCGCAAGAGAAAAACTTATTTCTAATTTTGGACTTTCTGAAAAACAAGCTCAAGCTATTCTTGATATGAGACTTAGAAGACTTACAGGATTAGAGCGAGAAAAAATTGAAGGGGAATATGCAGAACTGATAAAAGAGATAAATAAATTTAAAGAAATTCTTGCCAATGATAGATTGATATATCAGATAATAAGAGAAGAATTATTGGATATAAAAGATAAATATGGAGATGAAAGAAGAACAGTTATCATGCCATCTCAAGATGAGATTAATATTGAAGATATGATTGAGGAAGAAGATGTAGTTATTACATTAACTCATTTTGGATATATAAAGAGATTACCTGAAGATACCTATAAGATTCAAAAAAGAGGTGGGCGTGGAATCACAGCTATAACCACAAGAGAAGAAGATTTTGTTGAACATTTATTTATAACTTCAACTCATGATACTATCCTTTTCTTTACCAATGAAGGAAGAGTATTTGCTTTAAAAGCATATGAAATACCAGAAGGAAAAAGGCAATCTAAAGGTATGGCTATAATTAATTTGTTAAATTTAAGTGGAAGTGAAAAGATAAATGCAGTCATACCGATAAAAGAATATGATCCAGAAAGTAATTTGGTATTTGTTACTAAAAAAGGAATTGTTAAAAAGACGAGATTTGAACAATTTAAAAATATAAGAAAAAATGGTCTTATAGCAATTACTCTAAAGGAAGATGATGAGCTTATTAGTGTGAGAAAGACTCATGGAAACAGAGAATTCATACTTGTAACTAAAGATGGAATGTCAATAAGATTCCATGAAAAAGATGTTCGTGAAATGGGAAGAACAGCTACTGGAGTTAAAGCTATAAAATTAAATGAGGGAGATCAAGTAGTAGGAATGGACCTAGTAGAAGAAGGTAAATATTTGTTGGTTGTAAGTGAAAATGGATATGGAAAGAGGACTTCTCTTGAAGAATACAAAACTCAAACTAGAGGAGGAAAAGGAATAAAAACCTATCATGTAAAAGATAAAACTGGTCCATTAGTTTCTGCAAAAGTAGTAGATATAAGCGATGAACTAATGCTTATATCAATGGCAGGTGTAATTATAAGACTTAGTGTTGAAGATATTTCAGAAATGGGGAGAAATACCCAAGGTGTGACTTTAATGAGAATTGAAGGGGAAGATAAAGTAGTGGCTGTAGCTAAATATATTGGAGAATAGAAAAAATCCTCATATTGAAAAATATGAGGATTTTTTTCCATGAGAAAACCTAGTGAATTACTTTACTTTATTTCCAAATTATTATAAAATTAGTTTAGACTAATTTAGTAATAAGGAGGGATGCCATGTGTCATTAGATATAGAAGTAAAATTTAATGAAAAGGAAAATGCTTGGGTTATAATTCCTGTAGGAGAAATAGATATATATACTTCACCAAAAATAAAAGAGATATTATTTGAATCATTAGAAGAAAAAAATTCAAATATATTGATAGATGGTGAAAAATTGGATTATATTGATAGCACAGGACTTGGAGTTTTAATAAGTATACTTAAAAAAGTAAGAGAAAGTGAAAATCATATTAAAATCATCAATTTAAAATCTAATATACGAAAATTATTTGATATAACAGGATTAGATAAAGTTTTCATAATTGAGGAGTGAAAAATATGGAAAGAGATTTAATTGCACTTAAGCTTCCAAATAAGCCAAGTTATGTAGGAGTTATAAGACTCACCACATCTTCTATAGCAAGTCAGGCAGGACTCAATATAGAGGAAATAGAGGATGTAAAAGTAGCTATAGCAGAGGCTTGCATAAATGCATTGGGAAAATCGGATAGTTTTGATATTGAATATGAGTTATATAGTGAAAAATTAGTTATATCTGTTAAAAATGTTTCTGAAAAAATAGATGATAAATGTGAAAATTCGAAAGAGAGGGCATTAGGAATATTGATAATAAAGTCTCTAATGGATGAAGTTGAATTCACAAATAGTGGAATTAAAATGACTAAGCAAATAGAGGATGGTAATAGATGATTAAACAAGGTTCTTATGAAAAAGATGGAATTCCAAATATAGAGGATATTGATACAAAAACTTTGTTTAAAATTTATAAAGAAACTAAAGATATAACTGCAAGAGAAGAATTAATAAAAAGGCATCTTTATATTGCTGAAATACTTTCCAAGAAATATGCAAATAGAGGTATAGAATATGATGATATATATCAAGTGGCCTGTATAGGATTAATATATGCTATAGATAGATATGATTTAGATAAAGGCTATGAATTTTCTAGTTTTGCTACACCCACTATAATAGGAGAGATAAAGAAGTATTTTAGAGATAAAGGTTGGACTATAAGAGTTCCTAGAAGGATACAAGAACTTTCAAAAAAAATAAACAATTCTAAAGTAGTACTCAGTCAAAAATTGCAACGTTCTCCTACAGTAGGAGATATTGCAGAATATTTAAATTGTACAGAAGAAGAAGTTTTGGAAGCTATGGAAGCAAGCAAAGTATATACACCTCAATCACTAGATTTAACTTATGATTCCAACAATGATGACAAGGATATCAATTTAGCAGAGTTGATTGGAGAAGATGATATATATTTTAGCAAAATAGAAAATAATGATTTTGTGATGAAGACTATGGAAAAATTAAATGATATGGAAAAGAAAGTTTTTATTGATAGGTATTTTAACAAGAAAACTCAAGTTGCTATAGCTAAGAGTTTAGGTATTTCTCAAATGACTGTTTCAAGAATTGAAAAGAGAGTTATTGAAAAGTTTAGAAAAGAATTAGAAAAAACATTAAATTAAATAAAAAAAAGTATTGACATATTAATTTATAGGCTATATAATCTAGTATTGTTGCTGACTTATTTTAAAACAATAAAAAAAAGAAAAAACTTGTTGACAAATGTAGAAAAAGATGATATATTAAAAAAGTCAGTTTTGAACTTAGACAATTGAACAGCGTGAAACAATCCTTGAGTTTAATTAAAATTTTTAAGACAGGTAAAACTTTTTTATGAGAGTTTGATCCTGGCTCAGGACGAACGCTGGCGGCGTGCCTAACACATGCAAGTCGAGCGAAGAATACATAAAGAAATCTTCGGATGGAATTATGTATTTCTTAGCGGCGGACGGGTGAGTAACGCGTGAGGA
>JAKPAR010000267.1 GCA_029779375.1 Bacillota bacterium
GCTCCAGGATAATGACAAAGTAATTGTAGGGATAAATAAAGAACTTCCTGAAGTATTGAGGGTAAAAAGTATCTTACACGAAATAGGCCACTATATTCTGCACGATGATAATCGTTTTAAACCTGTTTTTGCTGATTGGCATACTATGTTCAACCGAGAGGAAAGGGAAGCAGATTATTTCGCTTGGTGCTTAATGAGTGAAGGACTAAAAGAAGATTATTTAGAATGTAGTCCAATAAATAAAATAGGAGGTGTGTATTTATGAAGCGCTCAGCTATTTTGTGTTTAACTATAGTTTTTGTGTTATTTATCACCACCATTGCTTTTGCATCTATTGATGATGATTTGGCAAAAATCAAGTCTGCTTATGAAAGTGGTAATATAGATGAATTTAAAAAAGCAGTTTTTACTCTATATGACAATTATATTGGTAAAGGCCAAACTAAACTTATAGAAACAGCTGTAAAGTCAGGAAAATATTGGTCTGGAAGTGGCACAAAGAATACCGAGCCATTTGCTATTTCTTCTACTCCTTGGAAAATTAAATGGAATAGCGAGAGTGATTTTTTAATGATTTCACTTTCCAATGCTGAAGATGGTGAAATTATAGATATACTTGCAACCATCACAGAGAAGGGAACAGGAGAAACTTATGTCTATGAAAAAGGCAAATTCTTTCTTACTATTACTGGCGGTGGTAGCTGGGAAGTAGAAATTGAAGAATAGGAGGGATAGATATGAAAAGGGACATAAAAATATTATTACCTTTGTTATTTGTTTTTCTTTGTTCCACAGTGTTTGCTCAGGAGCAAGAAACGAAAGAAATAGTAGGTAATTGGACAGTTTCGGTTGAAATTAATCCTCTAACTGACGAACGGGAAATTTATTTATATGTTTATAGTGAGGATTACAAAGAAAATAAGCTATTTAGTAATATGAAAGCTTTGCATATTAGATTTAAAGGAGAGCCAGATTTATTTATAGTGTGGAATGAATATTTAGGAGACAATACTCGTATCAGATATAGATTTGATAATGGAGAAATTTGGAAAGAAGAATGGATGCCATCTACGGATAAAACTGCTTTATTTTGTCCAACAGAATTAGGAATAAGAAATTTTATTAAAAAAGCTACTAATGCAA
>JAKPAR010000274.1 GCA_029779375.1 Bacillota bacterium
CCCAGAAAAATCTAAACCTTGTTGAGAACCACTGATAACTAATATATTGTCTACTTTTGCTTCTACTCCAACTTTTGCCATTCTCTTAGTGATTTGTTCTCTAAGTGGCTTATAGCCTTCTGTTGGTCCATATTGTAATGCCTTAGTTCCTTCTTCTTCTAATACTTCCACAGATATTTTCTTCATTTCATCTACTGGAAATAACTCTGGAGCTGGAAGCCCTCCAGCAAAAGAAATCACCTCTGGCTTTTCAGTAAGTTTCAACAATTCACGAATTTCAGAGGCTTTAATATTGTCCATACGTTTTGCATAATTTAAACTCATAAAAAGCACCCCCTATTTTTTTTAAAACGTTTTCCTTAAAGGTTATGACTAGACCTTATGACTATTTTACTATTTTTTATTAGATTTGTCTAATGTATATTAAATTATATTTATCCTTTATTGACACTTTCCCATTTCCCATCTACCAATATTTTTCTAACTCTTTTTTCAAAATCAATTCGTGGAATCCATATTTGCCTTCCACAACCTGTACACTTAAGTTTAAAATCCACCCCTGTTCTCAATATTTCCCATTTATTTTCTCCACATGGATGAACTTTTTTCAAAGCTACTATATCCCCTATATTGTATTTTATAGCCATGCTTATCTCTCCCTTAGCTATTTTCATTCAAAACTATTCTTTTAGGATAAGGTATATCTATATTTTCCTCACGAAAAGCTTCTACAACCTTTTTCCTAATTGTTCTTTCTATTCTCCACTGCTCCATAGGTTCAGTTTTTGCAACAACTGTCAATACTATATCATATTCTCCAAGTTTTGATACTCCAAGTACTGTAGGCCCTTCCAATATAGCCTTTTCAGTATTTTTTAGATCTAATGAAATATCTTCCAATACCTTTAGAGCTTTATCTATATCTTCTTCATAAGAAATACTCACTTCAACTAAAGCTCTCATAGAGCCTCTCACCCTGTTTATAACTACATCTATCTTATTGTTAGGAATTATATAAAGCTCTCCAGAAAAACCTCGAATTTTTGTAACTCTAAGTCCCATTTCTTCTACAATTCCCTCATATTCACCTATCTTTACATAGTCCCCTATAGAGAATTGATCTTCAAATAAAATAAAAAACCCAGTCAATACATCCTTCACAATCCCTTGAGCTCCAATTCCTATAGCTAATCCTCCTATACCAGCCGTAGCTAATATAGAAGTAGCTTTTATCCCAAATAGTTCTAAAGAAGGCACCAATGCTATAAAATAAAATACATATTTATTGACATTTTTTAATATGGTTGCAAGGGTATTTGCTTTCTTTTCATCAATTTCAAACTTAAATTTTTTTCTTTTTTCCAAGGAATTATTGATTATAGCATTTACTATTCGAATTCCTAATCTTGCAAGTAAGAATATAATTGCTATTTTGGCTATCTTCCCCAATACATTCAACTCTTTATTTTCTTTTATAAATACATCTTTATTGACATTTTTTAATATGGTTGCAAGGGTATTTGCTTTCTTTTCATCAATTTCA
>JAKPAR010000279.1 GCA_029779375.1 Bacillota bacterium
ACCTATAAGTGCTAATAAAGCTTCATTGCTGCGTATATTCCCCAATGTAAGGATTGCTCCACCTTGCTCTACTATTCCCGCTGAAGAAAGTCCTATGAATGCGATAAACAATCCAATTCCTACAGAAACTGCATTTTTAAGATTGGTTGGTATAGCATCAAATATAGCTTCTCTTACTTTAAAGAGTGACAAAATTATGAAAATTATACCTTCAATAAAAACTGCTGTTAGTGCAAATTGCCAAGAGTGTCCCATTCCCAATACTACTGAATAAGTAAAAAAAGCATTTAATCCCATACCTGGTGCTAGTGCAAATGGATAATTTGCATAAAAAGCCATAACTAAAGTTGCTATAATTGATGAAACTGCTGTGGCAGTAAATACTCCTCCCTTATCCATACCTGCATCAGCTAATGTAATTGGGTTTACTACTAAAATATAAGCCATAGTCATAAATGTAGTAATACCAGCTAGTACCTCAGTTTTAATATCAGTGTTGTTTTCTTTGAGTTTAAATGTTTTTTCAAAAAACCCACCACTGACTGGTGAATTAGTTGTCATTGTACTCCCCCTTCGTATTTCTGATTTTTTTATATACTGATTAAATCAAGTAAGCCATTTTTCCTATATATGCTCCTTATAAATACCCTTTTTAGCCTAATTTCTCATAGACAATTTTCAATAATTCTTCTTTTAACTCTTTCCCTTCTCCCAATATCCTATCTATTTCATTTTGTATATTAGCTACATATTCCTCATCTTTCAATCCGCCAAGATTTATTTTTACATTGAGCAATGCCCCCTCTAGTCCTGCATAAGCAAGCAGTGCCCCTACACCTATATCAGTTATAGCATTTTGATTGCCGTACAATGCAAAGGTTTTCTGAAGCTTTAATACTTCCAAGCACTCTTTTGCACAACCTAAAGGTACTTCTAAAGCTTCTTTTGTAGCATTTTCAATAGCTTTTTTTCTTGCATTTTTTTCTTCTTCAGTTTCCTTTGGCAACTTAAATGCTTCCATGACTTTGTTGAAAGATAAAGTATCTTCATCAATATATTTATTAAGTCTTTCAATAGAAGCTTGAACTTTAACTAAATTTTCATTTAGTTCATTTTTTTTATCCTCATCTAATTTTTCATAGGCTTTTCTACCAATAGTTAAATTCCCAACCATACTAGTCAAAGCTGCACCTAGACTGCCAACCAATGCGGAAACACTTCCCCCTCCTGGAGCAGGTTCATTGCTTGCAACCTGACTTATAAAATCCTTTACATTTTTCTCAATTAACATAAGAGCACCTCCTATAAATATTGCTTAAAAAATTATAGCATATTGGAAAATTGTTGTCTACTTGTCTGAATAAACATAGACTATATAATATATAAAAGGTATAAAAATTCCTCCACCTAAAACAGTGCCCAATGTAACAGGAATTAAATTTTCTGTCCACATTTTAGACCATGAAATATTTGCCCCTAAAAAATT
>JAKPAR010000296.1 GCA_029779375.1 Bacillota bacterium
ATCTTCAAGCATCTTTTCATTGACATTGTATGTTCCACCTTCTATAGGTTTTAACATTCCTCCTCTACCTACCACTGCACTTAAGGATTCTATTTCTATGCCATTCTTCTTTAAAGACTCAACTATTATATTTTTTCTAAATTCATATTGATCATATATCTTTTCATATTTAGACAATTCTTCAGTAGAATGTCTAAGAGTTTCTTCAAATATTGTATCTTCGTTTTCAAATACAGCAATTTTAGTAGAAGTACTTCCTGGATTTATAACTAAAAGTCTATAAGTTTCCATTTGATATCTCCTTTCTAATTCTTTGATGCCATCAAAACACCTAATGCAATAGAATACAATTTTGCTTCTTCAGTATCGGAACGAGATGTCAAAACTATTGGAGCACTAGTTCCTACTATAAGCCCTGCATTTTTTGCTCCTGCAAAAAATGTCAATGATTTATACAATACATTTCCTGCTTCTATATTAGGTACAACTAATATATCTGCATCTCCAGCCACAGGACTATCTATTCCTTTGTGTTTTGCTGCCTCTTTTGATATTGCATTATCTAATGCCAAAGGTCCACCAATTATACAACCTTTTATTTCTCCATTTTTATTCATATCTTCTAACTCTTTAGCATGAACAGTTGCTTCCATCTTTGGGGAAACCTTTTCCCTTGCACATACTATTGCAACTTTTGGATTAGCTATATCTAAGCTATGTGCAAAAGACACGGCATTTTCGACTATCTCTTTCTTTTGATTTAAATCAGGATGTATATTCATAGCAGCATCAGTTATTGTAAGTATTTTTTCATATGTAGGTACACTAAATACAGCCACATGACTTATAACTTTCCCAGTTCTAAGTCCAATCTCACTATCTAGTACTTGTTTCATGATAACAGCTGTATCTATAATACCTTTCATTACTACATCGGCACTTCCTGAGCTAACAAGACTTACAGCCTTTCTACAAGCTAAAACATTGTCCACTTCATCTATAACTTCAAACTGTGCTAAATCTAATCCTACCTCCTTTGCAATCTTTTCAATTTCTTCCTTATTTCCTATCAATATTGCATCTGCAATTCCTAGTTCCTTTGCTTTTTTTACAGCTAAAAGTACTTCTCTATCTTGAGCTACTGCAACTGCTAATTTCTTTGGCCCTTTCTTTTTGGCCAATTCTAATAAATCATCAAAGCCTTTCACCATTAGTACAACACCTCATTTTCATAAATTTTTTCTTTTTCTTCTCCTTCAAGAACTCTTAAAACTCCCTCATTCAGAGCTTTCATTTCATCTTCTCCTGGATAGATCACTACTTCTGCAATGAATTCTATCATATCTTTTATGATGTTTACCAAATACTCTGAATAAGCTAATCCTCCTGTAAGTATGATATTATCTACTTTGCCTTCTAGAACTGTTGCCATAGCACCTATTTCTTTTCCTATTTGATAAGCCATTGCACTATAAATTAGCTCTGCATACTCATCGCCATTTTTTATTCTTTCTTCTATTTTCCTTCCATCTGTAGTCCCAAGGTAGGACATTAATCCACCTTTGCCTTTTATCTTTATTTTCATTTCATCAAGAGTATATTTCCCTGAATAACAAAGCCTAACTAAATCTCCCACAGGAAGACTACCTGTCCTTTCAGGAGAAAAAGGTCCCATTTCACTTGCATTATTTGCATCTATCATTTTCCCAAATTTAACTGGAGTTACTGATATTCATCCACCTAGATGAGCTACCACAAAATTCAATTCACTTAAATTTTTCCCAAGTTCTTTAGCTCTTCTGTGAGATACTGCCTTTATATTTAAAGCATGAACTAAAGATCTTCTTTCTATTTCCTTAAGTCCAGAAATCCTAGCTATATCTTCAAACTCATCAACTGCCACTGGATCTACTATAAAGGCTTTTATTTTTTCACTATCCGCAATACCTTTTGCCAAAATTCCACCTAAATTTGAAGCATGTTCACCTTGTATTCCTATTTCTAAGTCTTCTATCATCTTTTCAGTGACAACATACGTTCCACCAGGTATAGATCTAAGCAAACCCCCTCTTCCCACAACTGCTATCAAAGAAGATGTGCTTATCCCTTCAGATCGCAGCCATTCATATATTAAATTTAATCTATAATCATATTGATCTGAAACTTTTTTATACTTTTCCAGTTCTTCAGCACTATGCTCGATTTTTTTCATCTTAATCATTTCTTTTCCTTTATAGATAGCAACTTTTGTAGAAGTAGAACCAGGATTTATAACTAGTACATACTCTCTCATGCTTTCACTCCTTCTATTCTTTTTTCAAGGTAACTCTTATACTAGATGGTGAAATACTTTCTACTTTAACTCCTTGGGCTTCTCTTATATTTATATTTACATCATAGGTTCCTTCACCCAATCCGCTTAAATCTATTTCTGGAGAAATAGATTCCTTAGTTATACCATTTAAGATCGTTTCAGGACCTTTAAGAGTAATAGCCACATTCCCATAGGAATCAACAATTTCAGCAGTTAAATCTCCGCTTAAATTTTTAATATTTATTTCATTAAAATTATATTCAAAAGTCTTGGTTTCAATTTTTTCCAAATTTAATCTGACACTTATTTTTTGTTCTGGATTTAACAGCTCTACCCCTTCAGGCAACATCAAACTTACATCCACAGATCGTTTATCCATAAGCTCTTTTACATCAACAGGACTTGTTTTTATAGAATTGATACTACCAATTAAATCTCCATATCCTTTTATATCTACACGACTTGGTGAAACACTAAGAGCAGTTATTTCAACGTCACTTGGAAATTCTCCTTGAGTTTGAATTTCAATTGGTACAGATTTCGTTCTATATACAGGAATATATATATCTACTCTATTTGGATCTTTTTCTACCCCTCTTACATCATTTCCTCCATCATCTACTAACTTAATAGGAACTGTAATATTTATATCACTGGTTCTTCCTGAAATATCTACAATTGCCAATACTTCAGAAACAGAATTGACCCAACTTCTAGGACCTTTCAAAAAGACTAATTGAGGTTTTACTTCAGCCTCTCCAATACTATAGCCATTTGGAAGTTTGCCATTAGTTTTTATTGTAACTGCCTTTTCCTTAGATACAATTTTTTCAAAAGTACAAGATACTTCTTTTGGACTATAATCTACCAATTCTACTTTGCTTGGAACCTCTAAATAAATAGGAACTT
>JAKPAR010000315.1 GCA_029779375.1 Bacillota bacterium
ATATATAGATGACTTGGCTAAATTTAGTGAATATAATATGGATATTTTAGTTAATTCTAGTATAGAGGCATTAAGTATAGATTATAAAGGATGTGCAAAAAAACTTCTAGGACCTAAATATGCCATATTAAGAGATGAATTTAGAAATAAAAAATATAAAGTACCAAAACCTAATGTAGAAAAAGTCATGATTACATTAGGTGGTGGAGATGAGTATAATATTACAAAAGATATTTTAGATTTTCTTTTAGATAATTATTATGATATAGAATATAATGTTATCTTAGGCAATTCTTATAGATATAAAGATTTTATGATAGAAAATTATGAAGATGAAATAGTTAAATTTTATATAAATACAAATAACATGGCGGAAATAATGCTAAATAGTGACTTAGCCATTTCTGCAGGAGGAAATACATTATATGAATTATGTGCATGTGGTATACCAACCATAGCAATAATAATTGCAGATAATCAAAGAAAATTTGTTCAAGTAATACACAGAAAAACAGGGATAGATTATATAGATTTAGAAGGGAAAAATTTTAAATTTAAAAAAGAAAATTTTTTAGATATTTTTGAAAGGAATATTAAGAATTATAAGTATAGGGAGAAAATTTCAAAGCAAATGTTTAATTTAGTAGATGGGAATGGAAGTAGAAGAATAGTAGATGAGATTATGGCATTAATTTAAAGATTGGAGGTAAGGTATGGATAAATATATAGAAATAGAAGGAATAAAAATAGGAGAAGATTATCCAGCGTTCATAATAGCAGAACTATCAGCAAATCATCTTCAGGATTATGATAGAGCAGTAGAAACTATAAAAAAAGCTAAATGGGCTGGAGCAGATGCAATAAAACTTCAAACCTATACACCTGATACTATAACCATAAATTGTGACAATGAATATTTTCAAATAAAACAAGGTACCATCTGGGATGGCACTACTTTGTACAAGCTATATGAAGAAGCCTATACTCCATGGGAATGGCAGCCAAAACTAAAGAAAATAGCTGAAGAAGAAGGATTGATATGTTTTTCATCACCTTTTGATAATACTGCTGTAGATTTTTTAGAGAAAATGGATGTACCAGCTTATAAAATAGCTTCTTTTGAAATAACAGATATTCCATTTATTGAATATATAGCCTCTAAAGGAAAGCCAATTATTATATCCACAGGAATAGCAACATTAGCAGATATAGAAGCAGCTTTAGCAGCATGTAAAAGAATGGGGAATGATCAGGTAGCATTTTTAAAATGTACATCAGCATATCCATCACCCATGGAAGATATAAACTTAAAAGTAATCCCAAACATGAAAGACACATTTAGGACAATTGTCGGTCTATCAGACCATACTTTAGGACATACAGTAGCATTAGGAGCAGTAGCCTTGGGAGCAAAAATAGTTGAAAAACATTTTACCCTAGACAGAGCAAGTGGTGGTCCAGATGCTAAATTTTCCATGGAACCAGATGAATTTAAGGAAATGGTAGATAGAATAAGAGACTTAGAAAAAGCATTAGGACAAGTTACTTATGAATTAACGGAAAAACAAAGAAATAGTAGAGAACATTCTAGGTCATTATTTGTAGTGAAAGATGTAAAAAAAGGAGAAGTATTTACAGAAGAAAATGTAAAAAGCATAAGACCAGGATTTGGTTTGGAGACAAAGTATATTGAT
>JAKPAR010000322.1 GCA_029779375.1 Bacillota bacterium
TCCTACCGTTCCACCCTTATGGTATACAGCTGCTCTGGCCATTTTTTCTAGATTTTCTTCTCCTATACCAACTTCTCTTAAACTCATTGGTATTCCCAAAGAAATAAAGAATTCTTTTGTTTTATCTATGGCCTCATGGGCTATAGCATATTTGTCCTTATCTTTGTCAATTCCCCATACATTAACACCATATTCAACAAATTTATCTACTCTTTCATCATCTAAAACATACTCCATCCAATGTGGAGTAAGTATCGCTAACCCTACTCCATGAGTTATATCATAATATGCAGACAACTCATGTTCCATAGCATGGACACTCCATACTGCTTTTTTCCCATAAGATAAAAGACCATTTATAGCAAGACTTGAAGCCCACATGATATTAGCTCTTGCTTCATAGTTTTCTGGTTCCTCAATAGCTAATTTCCCATAATTGATACAAGTTTTCAAAACTGCTTCTGCCAATCTATTTTGTAAATAAGCACCATCGTTTAAAGTGAAATAATTTTCAAAAGTATGACTCATAATATCAGCAACCCCAGCTGCTGTCTGACTTTTAGGTACTGTAAAAGTATAAGTTGGATCTAATATAGAAAATTTAGGTGCCATAGATGGATGACCTACCCCTAGTTTTTGTTTGGTCTCCATATTAGTTATGACTGCTACTGAATCCATTTCTGAACCTGTAGCAGCTAAAGTAAGTACCGCACCTATTGGAAGAGATTTTTCTATTTTAGCTTTACCTATGACTAAATCCCATGGATCCTCATCATAATAATATCCAGCAGCTATTACTTTAGAACAATCAATGGTACTTCCTCCACCTACAGCTAAAATAAAATCTATTCCTTCTTCCCTACATATTTTAATGCCTTCTCTCACACTATCTATTCTTGGATTTGGATCTATTCCTCCTAATTCATGAAACTCAATACCTTCGCTTTTTAATACTCTCACAACATCATCATAAATACCGTTTCTCTTGATACTTCCACCTCCATAAGTCAAAAGCACCTTAGATGAGTATTCTTTTATTTGCTTTCCTAATACTTCAATTTGACCTTTCCCAAAAAAAATTTTTGTAGGTATAGAATAATTGAAATTTAACAATATATCAACTCCTTTACATTCTCGTTCGATAATATATTACCCCCAAAAAATTATTCTCACCATAGATTTAAAAAAAACATAAAAGCATGAATCTATTCACTTAAAATGTTGTGAGCCGCTTTAAGATGTTTTCTTATTTCAATATTTTGAGGGCAAATAGCTTCACACTTTCCACATTCTACACATCTAGAAGCATCCATTTCCTTTTCTATATAAGATTTATATATTTTTTTAGAGTTTTCTTCCGCTCCAAAGACAAATACATTGTTGTATATTTCAAAAATATCTGGAATACTCACATTTTGTGGACAAGGAAGACAGTACTCACAACCAGTACAACCAACTTTAATCTTTTCCCTATAAATATCTGTAACTTTATCTATCAATTGAAGCTCTTTTGTCTCTAAAGAATTTGGTAGAGCACTGGAAACAGTTTGTATATTTTCTTTTACCTGTTCCATAGTAGACATACCACTCAACATAACTGATACTTCCTCATGATTCAATACCCATCTAATAGCCCATTCAGAAGGAGTTCTTTTTATATCATTTAAATCCCATATAGCTTTAATTTCATCTGATGGATTTGACAATTTTCCACCTTTCACAGGCTCCATTATAACTACAGACAAACCTTTTTCATGAGCATATCTAAGTCCTTCTTCTCCAGCTTGATAGTCTCTGTCCAAATAATTCAATTGTATCTGACAAAAATCCCAGTCATAGGAATCAACAATATCTTTAAATACATCTAATTCATCATGAAAAGAAAAACCTGCATATTTAATTTTTCCACTTTTCTTGGCTTCATCTAAAAATTTCAAAACATCTAGACTCTTGATCTTATTCCAAGATCCTTTATCTAAACTATGCAACAAATAAAAATCAATATAATCTGTATCAAGTTTGCATAGTTGTTCATCTAAATATTTGTTAAAATCTTCATAGCTATTAGTCAACCAAACAGGAAGTTTCGTTGCCAAATGTATTTTTTCCCTATATCCATCTTTAAGAGCTTTACCTACTACATACTCACTATTCCCTTGATGATAAGGGTAAGCTGTATCAATGTAGTTGACTCCATTATTTATAGCATATCTAATCATTTCTATAGCTTTTTCTTCATCTATTTTGCTAGAATCATTATCTAGTATTGGAAAACGCATACATCCAAAACCAAGAGCTGACACCTTTAGATTATCCTTAGTAAAATTTCTATATTGCATAAAAAACCCCTCCCAAAATTTATTTTTGTATATAAGCATGTCCTTTCTATAGCTTTAACAAATTGGCTTTATAATCTTTAAATCCACAAAAATCCTCTCTATAAAACTCTCCAACTGTTTTAAATCCTAGGCTATCATGAAAAGACAATGAAGCTATATTTTTTTCTGGAGCTGTATTTACAAATACCAATATTCCCTTATCATTATAATTGTTTTTTAAAAATCTATACAATTCTTTTCCAATATGTTGTCCTTGAAATTCCCTCTTAACACCTATCTGTTCACTATATATACAACCATCTATATTTTCCTTCAATTCAGTATACTCAAGCATATCCTTGGGATATTCAGTACTAAACCACAAAAATCCTACAACATCTCTATTAATCCTGGCAACTATAAAATTTTCAATATTGTCCTCTATAAATTCTTTGGGTATTATCCTCAACAAAACTCCATTTTCCCTATTCTTTATATACTTTATATTGAGTTCTTTTGAAATACTATGAATAGACATGGTATCTTCTTTTTTAGCCTTTTCTATGAGCAAGTAAATTCACCTCTAATCTAAATTTATCAAAGCTTGTCAGCCAGTTCTTTAAGTTTTAGGCCTTCTACTCTATATACAGTCCAATCTGACATTGGCTTTGCACCCATTTCCTTGTAAAATTCAATAGATGAAGTATTCCAATCAAGGCACCACCAGTCAAGTCTGCCACAATCCCTATCTATTGCAATTTTACCTAAAAAAGATAGAAGCACTTTTCCAAATCCTTTTCCTCTCATTTCAGGCTTAACAAAAAGATCCTCTAAATACAAATTTGCTTTGCCCAAAAAAGTTGAAAAATTGTGAAAGAACAATGCAAATCCCACTGCTTCTCCATTATACTCTCCAATAACAACTTCAGCTTGTCCTTTTTCAAATATAGATTTTTTAAGAATTTCCTCAGTAGCAGTGACCTCATCTAAAAGCTTTTCATATTCAGCCAAATCCTTTATGAATTGAAGAATCAATTTAGTGTCATCTATAGTTGCAAATCTTATAGTGAAACCTTCTATGGAAGTTGAATACACATTTTCTTTATTCATTGCAATCCTCCTCGTCGTATAATGAGTCCCATGTCTTATTTCCCAATTTTCATCTCCAATTGAAAATCTTTTTTGAACATTATAAAACAATATAGAATTCTCATCATTTTTAAAGTTTGACCAATTAATATTTGTCATAGCTAATGATTTCTTTAAGTTCTTTTCTTGGTCTTTGAGATGGAGATTCTAGAGGATATCCTAGTGGAGTCATTGCTACTACCCTTACATCTTCAGGAATATCCAAGGCCTTTTTCACCATATCTTCATCAAAACTTCCAAGCCAACAAGTACCTAATCCCTGCTCATATGCTTCCAATACCATATATGCAGTTGCAATAGATACATCAATGGTATAACGTGGCTGTCCACATTTCATAACTCCACTTGTATTCTTCCCACAACAAACTAAAATTATTGGAGCCTCTCCAATAAATGGTTGATCAGCTGCTTTGACAAGCTTTTCTTTTACTTCTGGATTCTTTACAACGATAAACTTCCATTCCTGTATATTCCTTGCAGATGGAGAAAGTCTTGCAGCCTCTAAAACCTTTAACAATTTTTCATCTTCTATCGGTTTGTTGCTATACTTTCTTATACTTCTTCTTCCTTGTATTGCAGATAAAACATCCATTAAAATTCCTCCTTTACAGTTTATACCCTTTTGCAATACCAAACTATTCTTAAAATATATATTTCTACAAATATATCATATTTCCTCTTTTTAGATGTCTCAACTATATAATATATTTAAAATATCTAAAAATCTGTAACTATTTTGTAATTTAAAATTCCTAGTTTTCCTTATATAATGATTGTAGGAGGTGAAAATAGTGAGAAAATTTCAAAAATATTTAATACTAGGTCTTATATTATTTTTAATCCTTTCATCATTGACAGGCTGTGGTTCCAAAAAATCAAGTCAGCAAAGTGTTTCTAATAAAATGAGTTTAGCTCCTACTGAAAGCAAAGAAGAACGTGACAATAACGATGAAGCTAGTCCTCTAGAACCTGAAAAAGTCATCACCAACGTTTATATACAACTTGAAACTACTGAATTTGAAAAAGCTAATAAAGACTTGAATGCCTTAATATCTAAACACAATGCTTATGTAGAAAACTCTCAAATAGATTATAACCAATATTACAACAATAAAAGCTATAGAAATGGCTTTTATCTAATTAGAGTTCCAAAAGATAAAATATCTTCTTTTAAATCTGGCCTTAATGGTGTTGGCAATATAATCAGTGAAAGTACCAATAAACAAGATGTAACCAGTGAATATAGAGATACTGAATCCAGATTGAAAGTTCTTGAAGTCAAAGAAGAAAGAATTTTAGCCCTACTATCTAAAGCAGAAAAAATGGAAGATATAATTAAGTTAGAAAATGAACTCAGTGAAACCATATATGAAAAAGAAAAACTTAAGACTAATCTCATGAATATTGATGATAAAGTAGATTTTAGTACCTTTGAAATCAATATTAAAGAAGTAGAAAGATTAACCAATCAACAAACTACAGATACCAGCTTTGGAAAGAAACTAGCTAATGCCTTTAAGAATTCCTTGTTTTCTTTTAGAAAAGCATTAGAAACATTTGTAATCTCAATAGTCTATATACTTCCTTTCGCAGTAGTCATTGGAATAATAGCATATTTTGTAATTAAACTTATAATAAAAAGAAAAAATAAGGAGAGGTAATTCTCTCCTTAACGTACACTTTCTACCTTTTTATGTTTGTATGAATATATTGCAAATCCAATAGTACTAAATGAACATAGAGGCACAACAAGCCATGTTGGCAAAACTCCTATGACTATAACTAAAAATCCAGAAATCGCCATGCCAAATATCCCATACTTTGGATACTTTACAGCAAATAAAGAAAACAATGCACCAAATATTGCGGGCAATACATAATCAAAAGCCTTTATTACTACAGGTGGAAAATATGAAATTAATACATTACCTGCCAAAGCAGCAATTGTTACTACTATTAAATTTGTTATTATAGAACCTGCTATACCCAATGTAGCAACCAACTCACCTTCATTGGTTCCTGGTTCTGCACCAATAACTTCTTGAGCAACTACAGCACAAGGTACCCTTACATTAGCAATGTTGCCAGATAAAAAAGACATATACGTTCCAGACATACCTAGAATTGGAAAATATGAAATTGGAGTAGCGAAATATTCAACTCCATATATGGAAGCAATCATAAACCAAGCAGTAAATATTGTCTTTACCGGTGGAATTGCCCCATATCTAATCCAAAGGTATATTCCAGGTAGCATACACAATGGAATTGCTCCCAACAATGTCCAGCGGCCTGTTTTTATTATTTTCTTCGTAAATACTTCTTCATATGAATTTAAATTATTTTTTTCCAAATTTCCCCCTCCTTCAATCATTAAACTAAAACGGCTATAAACATACCAATTATCATTGATATTCCTAAATTATATTCTTTAAGTTTAGGAGCTTTATCCGATACCTTATCAAGTATAACCATTACAATTGCAGATACTAAAGCCGCCACAAACCTATCTATCCCTGCTTTTGAATTACTCATTACTAAATAAGATGCCGTTCCTAATATGGCAGCACCACAAATTTGCCCCATTAAGGCTGTATCTCCACCTGCTATTTTATCTTGCAATTTATCTAATTTATTTGTAAATAATCCGCAGAATAAAAGCCATCCACACCCATTTAACGTCATAGTCCATACTGATGAAGCAAATGCAGTAACATCATATTCAGGAGAACCAAATTCAACGCCCATAGCCTTAGCACCTATAGTTGAAGCTGTTAATTCCGTTGGTGCTGCACCTATAAAAGACAATCTCAACCATGTAATTGGCCCACCAATAACTGCCATCATTCCAAGCATGACAACAAATACTGAAAGTGAAGGGCCTATAGCAGATACTGCTCCAACTTTAAAAGCCTTTTTACACTGTTCTTTTGTTAAGCTT
>JAKPAR010000335.1 GCA_029779375.1 Bacillota bacterium
GAGTTATAACTGATCATATAAGGGCTATAACTTTCATGGTTTCTGATGGCATACTTCCAAGCAATGAAGGTAGAGGATATGTGCTTAGAAGGCTTATAAGAAGAGCTGCAAGACATGGAAAGTTACTTGGAATTGAAGATATATTTTTATATAATCTTTCATCTAAAGTAATTGATATTTGGAAAGATGAATATGATGAAATTGAAAGAAATGGGGAACAGATAAAGAAAGTTATTAAATCAGAGGAAGAAAAGTTCAGAGAAACCATAGATCAAGGCATTCATATACTTGAAGAATACGTGGAAGAAATGAAGGCAAATAATGAAACTGTATTGGATGGAGATAAAGCATTTAAACTTTATGATACTTATGGTTTTCCACTAGATTTGACTAGAGAGATTTTAGAAGAAATGGGACTTAAGGTTGATGAAATGGAATTTAATATGGAAATGGAAGCTCAAAGAGAAAGAGCGAGAAAAGCTAGAGAAGATGTTGGTGTAGGAGCTTGGGGAAAAGATGAGCTTTCTGAAAGATTTAAAGGGTATAATACTCTATTTAAAGGCTATGAGCATACTAGATTGAATTCTAATATCATTGGATTATTTAAAGATAATAATAAAGTTTCTTCTCTAAACGAAGGTGAAGAGGGTATAGTTCTTCTTCACGAAACTCCTTTTTATGGAGAAAGCGGAGGTCAAATAGGCGATATAGGGCTAATTGAGAATGATAATTTTAAAGCTTATGTTTTAGATACAAAAAAGACCAAAGAAGATGTGATATTTCATTTAGTAAAGGTAGAGAGTGGAGAAATAAGAGAAGGAGAAGAAATTCTTGCATTAGTTGATGAAAAGAGAAGAAAAGATATTGCAAGAAATCACTCTGCTACTCATTTGCTCCATAGAGCTTTAAAAGATGTTTTGGGAGAACATGTGAATCAGGCGGGTTCGCTAGTATTATCTAACAGATTGAGATTCGATTTTACGCATTTTGAAGCTATTAGCAATGAGGATTTAAATAGAATAGAAAAAATAGTCAATGAGAAAATTCTAGAAGAATTAGAGGTAAATGTAGTTGAAACAAGTTTGAAAGAAGCACAAGAATCTGGAGCTATGGCACTATTTGATGAAAAATATAAAGATATAGTGAGAATGGTTAAAATGGGTGATTACAGCAAAGAATTATGCGGAGGAACTCACGTAGCTAATACTAGCAGTATAGGATTATTTAAAATTGTCAATGAATCTAGTATAGCATCAGGAGTTAGAAGAATAGAGGCTGTAACTGGAAGAGGAGCTTATGGATACCTAATAGAATTGGAAGAAGATATACATTCAATTTCAGCCATACTTAAGACAAGTAAAAAAGATATAAAAGAAAAGGTAAGAAATCTAACAGAAGAACTAAAAGAGAAAGAAAAGGAAATTGAATCCTTAAAATCCAAAATGGCTTCTTCTTTAGCTGAAGATGTTGCAAAACAAAGGCATATTGTAGAGGATATAAATGTTGTCACTTATAGAGCGGAAGGCATGGATATAAATAGTCTTAGAAATTTAGGCGATGAGGTTAAAAGTCATTTAGATTCTGGAGTGATTGTATTGTCTTCAGTTATAGATGACAAAGTATCATTTGTCACTATGGTCACAAAGGATTTAGTTGGTAGGGGACTTCATGCAGGAAATATCATAAGAGAAGTCGCTAAAACTACTGGTGGCGGTGGTGGTGGCCGCCCAGACATGGCACAGGCTGGTGGCAAGGATCCAACTAAGATAGATGAAGCCTTGAAATTAGTAGATAGTCTCATAAAAGTACAATTAAAAAAATAGTAAATTAAAATAAATATTAGCCATTTATTTGGCTAATATTTATTTTAAAAGGGTGTATATAATGAACAGTTTATGGTATATATATATAAGGGGGTGTTTTTATGAACAACAACTTTAATGAAACCATGAAGTTTGAACCACCAAAAGAAAATGTAAATGAGGCTAGAAATATAATTCTAACTGTATATGAAGCTCTAGAAGAAAAAGGGTACAATCCTATCAATCAAATGATTGGATATATATTATCTGGAGATCCAACATATATAACTAGCTACAACAATGCTAGAAGTTTAATTAGAAAGCTTGAGAGAGATGAATTAATTGAAGAATTGCTAAAATACTATTTAAAAAATGAGAAGGATGAAAAGTAGGAGAGATTCAATTGCATAAGTCAAAATATATAATTTGGTTTTTTATATTAATAATTGTTTTTTCTATTTTTACAAATGAATATAGTTTTGCTCAAGAGGATAAAGATAGCAAGAAAACTGTATATCTAGTGGTTGTAAATAAATATACATTAGAAGATATTTCTCATATGCCTAAGCTTAAAAAAATTATTGATGAAGGTTCCATTTGACTTATGAATACTAAAGGATTATATGGATATAAGGGACCAGAAAGTTTTCTGACTATAAATTCTTCCAAAAAGGCTTATACTACTGATGAAGGGGCCAAAGCCTATAATTTAAATGAAAACAATATAGAAGTCTATGAGAGAAGAATAGCCCCTATAGAAGGAAGTTATGAAGTAGGAAATACAAATTTAAATAAAATACTAGAATATAATAAGGAAAATACTTATATGCCATATATAGGGGCTTTAGGTGATAGTTTGCATGAAGCTAATCTTAAAACTGCTATATTTGGAAATGCAGATACTATTGATAAAGTATATAGACCTAGTAGCTTGATACCAATGGATTCAAAAGGCTTGATTGATTTTGGAAATGTAGATGGTGTGTTGGTTGAAGACGGAGAATCACCTTATGGTTTTAGGACTGATTATGACAAACTTATTAAAGAGATAGGTAAAGTAAAAGATGAATCGTCTCTTATAGTCATAGAAACTGGAGATTTAGATAGACTTAGTTTTTATAGTAGTGAATTGACGGATGAAATGTTTGAAAAGCATAGAACAGAAATACTTTATAGAATAGATGAGTTTTTAGGAAATTTTACCAAAGAAATTGATAAAGACAATTCACTTTTCATTATATTGAGTCCTAATAGTGGAGAAGAAAGAATACAAAATTCAAAACTTTCACCTGTAATCATATGGGGTCACAATGTACCAAAAGGTATACTTACTTCATCAACTACTAGAAGAGATGGTGTTGTAACAAATATAGATATAGCTCCTACAATTTCAAGTTTTTTAAATACATCAAGAGACAATATGTCAGGAAATATTATTGAATGTAAAAAGAGTATTGAAAATCTACAATTTATTTTAAATAGCAATGGAAGGATAGATATTGTTTCTAAAAGTAGATTTTATCTATTAAATATATATAGTATTTTATCTATAATCGTAATGTTATTTGTCACAATAGTGCTAGCTTTAAAGATTAAAATAAAGGATAATTTGTACAAGATGTTAAAAATTTTTTTAATTGCTATAGGAGTAATTCCCATTGGATTTTTAGTAGCTTCTTTTGGAAAATGGGATACTTATACAAAGTTTATATTGACTCTTTTATTTTCTATAGTTGCTTTTATTTTTATTATATATAATTTAAAAGTGAAGAACAAAGCAATTTTAATTTCTGGACTTATTTATGGAATAATTATTGTGGATATGTTTAGTGGAGGCAATTTATCTAGGTATTCTGTATTGGGACATGATCCAGCTATTGGAGCTAGATACTTTGGATTAGGAAATGAGTTAGTTGGAGTATTTTTGGGTGCTACTACAGTTTTTTTAAGTATGAATTTGAATAGAGGTGGAAATAAGTTTATATCATATATTTTACTTGTTTTATCTGCTATTGTAGTAGGACATCCTAAACTTGGAGCTAATGTGGGAGGTTCTATTTCTATAGTCTTTGCATTATTATATTTTATAATGGAAAGCTTAGATAGGGAAATGAGTTTGAAAAAAATATTGAGCATGGGTATTTTAACGATTTTGTTTGTTGTGGCCATGGCCTTTATAGATATTAAATTTAATCCCAATCCTACTCATTTAGGCAAAACTATTATGATGATGAGTAGTGATGGAAATAGTATTGCCAACAACATTGCTTTTAGGAAGATACTTATGAATATAAAATTAGTTGGTTCTTCTATTTGGGCAAAGGCATTATATGTAAATATTTTTTGTCAAGTGTTGATATTTACAGTACTTGAAGATAAAATAAGGGATATTTTTAATAAGAATAAATATCTTTTTATAGGTTTTGTAAGTAGCATAGTAGGAAGCATAGTAGGATTTTTGGTTAATGATTCTGGTATAATATTAGCTGGGTTATCTATGAATTTAATAATGGTTTTCTTTATATATACGGTGATGGAATATTTGGCAAATGAATAGAATTTATTTAAATGGAGAATGATTATGGAGAGAATATTAGGATTAGATGTTGGAGATAAGACTATAGGAGTTGCAGTAAGTGATCCCTTGGGAATGATTGCTCAAGGGGTGACTACTATTAGAAGAACTAGTATCAAAAATGATATGGAAGAGTTAAAAAATATTGTAAACGAATACAATGTAAGTAAAGTAGTAGTTGGTTTGCCTAAAAACATGAACAATACTATTGGTCCTCAAGGTCAAAAGGTTTTAAATTTTGTTGAAAAAATGAAAAAAGCTTTAAATAATATTGAGATAATATTGGAAGATGAGAGACTGACTACTGTATCTGCTGAACGTATGCTGATAGATGGAGATGTAAAGAGAGAAGAGAGGAAAAAAGTTATTGATAAAGTAGCAGCTACTTATATATTGCAGACTTTTTTAGATAGAAGATAAGAAGAAGGTGAATACTGTGGATGAAAAAATAATTCTTATAGATGAGATGGGAAAGGAAAAAGAGTTTGAGGTTTCTGCTACTTTTGGATTGGATGATTCTGACTACGCTGTATTGTTTCCTATTGATGATTTGGAAGGGGATGCTTATATTTTAAGAATTGAACATGATGCAGACGGTCAAGTATATCTTTCGGGCATAGATGATGATGAAGAATTAAACGATGTAATACTTGCTTATGAAACTATTGTTAAAGAAAATATGCAATAAAAGAAATTAGAGTAGTTGACATTTAATTTATATATATGTATTCTATATATAGAATGATTGAGCAGGTGAAAAAATGGATATCAATGCTGATAGTATAAAAGAAATATTAAAGGAAGCAGGGTATAAACTTACTACACAGAGAAGAGCTATATTGGATGTAATTATAGACAATAGGGGGAGCCATTTAAGTCCTGAGGAAATTTATGATATCGTAAAGGACAAATATCCAGAGATAGGATTGGCAACGGTTTATAGAACATTGCAACTTTTTGAACAATTGAACATAATTTCAAAACTAAATTTTGATGATGGATGCAATAGGTATGAAATAAATACAAATACAACGGATCATCATCATCATCATTTAATATGTTTAGGTTGCGGCAAAGTGTATGAAGTTAAATTGGATTTGCTGGAAAATCTAGAACATGAAATTGAGAAGGAAGGGATGTTTAGAATAGTAGACCACAATGTAAAATTTTTTGGGTATTGTAAAGAATGTCAAAAAAATTGTCAAAAATAAATCCCCTTATGGGGGTTATTTTTTTGTAGCGATTAATAATTAATATTTAGAATACTAAATATCATACTAAATGGGAAAATTAATGATTAAAGGAGTGATTATAGTTTGGCAAAGAAAAATAGCAAATTAAAAATAATACCTCTTGGAGGATTGGGAGAGGTTGGAAAAAATATTACAGTTATAGAATATGATGATGATATTGTAGTTATAGATTGTGGTCTTATTTTTCCTGAAGATGAGATGTTGGGCATAGATATGGTGATACCAGATATAACCTATCTATTGAAGAATAGGGAAAAGGTTAGGGCTATAGTTTTAACTCATGGACATGAAGATCACATCGGAGCCTTGCCATATGTTTTGAAAAAAATAAATGTTCCTATATATGGAACTAAGTTGACCTTGGGATTGGTGGAAAATAAATTTAAGGAACACAATATGAACAATGTAAAATTAAATATAATAAAACCAAATGACAATATAAATTTGGGATGTTTTAATATTGAGTTTATAAAAACTGCACATAGCATACCTGATTCTGTTGCATTGGCTATACACACACCTATTGGTACTGTTGTTCATACTGGTGATTTTAAGATTGATTATACACCAATAAACAACAATATGATTGATTTGCATAAATTTGCTGAGATAGGTAGCAGAGGAGTTCTTGCCCTTTTGGCAGATAGTACGAATGTAGAAAGACCAGGATATACTATGTCAGAGAAAACTGTTGGAGCTACATTTAATGATATTTTTTTGATGGCAGACCAAAGAATTATAGTTGCAACTTTTGCTTCAAATATTCATAGGATTCAACAAATTGTAAACTCAGCCGTATTGTTTGGAAGAAAAGTTGTAGTTTCAGGAAGAAGTATGGTGAATGTCATAAATGTAGCATTAGAACTTGGATATTTGAACATTCCTGATGGTACATTAATAGATATAAATGATATGAACAATTTCCCCTATAATGAAATAGTTGTCATAACTACTGGTAGCCAAGGTGAACCTATGTCAGCCCTATCAAGGATGGCATATTCAGAACATAGGAAATTGGAATTAGTTCCTGGAGATTTAGTTATAATATCAGCAACTCCTATACCTGGAAATGAGAAAACCGTTTCTAGAGTTATAAATCAATTGATGGAAAAAGGTGCAAATGTAATATATGAATCTTTGGCTGATGTCCATGTATCAGGTCATGCTTGTCAAGAAGAATTAAAGCTCATTCATACTCTTGTAAATCCTAAGTATTTCATACCTGTTCATGGAGAATATAGGCATTTAAAGAGGCATGCCCAATTGGCAGAAGAATTGGGAATGGATAAAGAAAACATATTTATAGCTCAAAATGGATCTGTTATAGAGTTTACTCCTGATTCTGCTCATTTTGGACCAAGTGTTACTTCTGGAAATATATTGGTTGATGGATTGGGCATAGGAGATGTTGGAAATATAGTGCTTCGTGATAGAAAGCATCTTTCTGAAGATGGTTTGATTGTAGTTGTAGTGACTATTAGTAAGCAAGATGGTACGGTTATAGCAGGACCAGATATTATATCAAGAGGATTTGTCTATGTAAGAGAATCTGAAGATCTCATGGAAGAATCTAGAGCTGTAGTAAAAGAAGTATTGGATGAATGTGTAAAAAATCACATAACTGATTGGGCTACGCTAAAATCTAATATTAGAGATGGACTAAGAGGTTTTATATATGAGAAAATAAAGAGAAATCCGATGATACTTCCTATTATCATGGAAGTGTAAAAAATGCTTCCAATGGAAGCATTAAAAATCAAGGAAGCCTTTTGAGACTCATTTTGGAAAGTTTTATATTAAGGAAAATTAGAATTTTCCTATGGGTTATAAAAAATATGTTCAATTGAGAAAGTCGTATAAAATTACGACTTTCTCTTTAGTATCTTATTTATTTATAGTATAATAATTAATAAATAAGATATTAAACTTTAAAGGAGGAACAGTATGGGTTTAAGACTTATTCTATATTTAGCATTACTTATAATTGGCGGCATGATAGGATATAAGGATTTGATGGGTGAAAAATTTAATAGCAAACTTGGGATTATACAAAATATTTGTCTTTTATTTCTTCTTTTTATCATGGGAATAAGAATAGGATTAGATGATAAAGTGATTTCTTCATTTTTTACTATTGGTATTAAGGCATTGTTTTTAGCTGTGTTCTCAATTGTTTTTAGTATATTTTTTGTAAGATTAGTAAGAAAATTCATAATAACTGATGAGGAGGAAAAGTCCCATGAGTCTTAAAATTATTCTATCTGTTGGACTAGGCATTGGTGTAGGATATTTTTTATTGCCATCTTGTTTTTTTCAATATACAGATATTGTAATAGACGTTGGATTGTGTCTACTATTGTTTTTTGTTGGAATAGATATTGGAAAGCAAAAAAACGTGTTTTCAAATCTCAAAAAAATGGGATTTAAGATATTGTTAGTTCCATTGATGATTATTGTTGGTAGCATCATTGGAAGTATAGTAGGAGGATTTTTCTTAAAGATGCCTATAAATGAAGCAGGAGCTGTAGGAGCAGGACTTGGCTGGTATAGTTTGTCGGCTATGATACTTGCTAGTTATTCAAATGAATTAAGTGCTATAGCTTTTTTGACCAATGTATTTAGAGAAATAATAGCACTCATAATAGTTCCAACAGTTGCAAATCGTATAGGTTTTTTAGAAAGTATTGCTCCTTGTGGAGCAACAGCAATGGATACATCTCTCCCAATTATTTCTAAATCTACAAATTCTCAGACGGCAGTAGTGGCCTTTATTACGGGAGTGATTTTATCTACATTAGTTCCCATATTGGTCCCAATCATGTTAAATATTTGATTAGGAGGAGATAAGATGAATGTTTATGATGAAGCTCATAGATTGGCAAAGTCTATAAAAGAATCTAATGAGTATAAGGAATACTGTGAAAAACAGAAGAAAGCTTTTTCAAATGAAAAAAACAAAGAGATGATTGAAGATTTTAGAAAAAAAGCTCTTGAAATTCAGATGGAACAGTTGTCAGGGAATGAAATATCTGAAGACAAGGTAGAAAAATTGCAGAAATTGCAAGATGTACTTATGCTAAATCCAGATATTAAAGATTATTTTATAGCTGAAATGAGATTTTCTCAATTGGTAGCAGATATCTATGATATAATTGAAAAAGCTGTAAATGTAGAGATAGAAGAAAATTAGAGTATTGGAGGGTTCGAATGGATACTAAATATTTAACTAAAGCTGGTCTAATTGCAGGTATATATGTTGTATTGGTTGCCATTCAAATTCCCATTGGACAGTTAGCATTTGGACCTATTCAATTGAGGATAGCGGAAGGTTTAACTTTATTGCCTTTAATAGAAAGTGCAGCTGTACCAGGCGTTTTTATAGGATGCTTTATTTCAAATTTGATATTGGCTTTTGTATCTGGTTTCGGGCTTATAGATATTGTTGGTGGCAGTTTAGTGACTCTTTTTGCAGCTTATCTGACAAGCAAAATGCCAAATAAAATTTTTGGAATTCTTCCACCTGTTATATTAAATGGATTTATAGTATCTATATGGGTATCTTATTTTACTAAGGTGCCATATTGGTATACTGTAATAGGGATTGCTGGAGGAGAGCTGGCTTCAGTGGCTATCTTTGGGAATATTATACTTATGGCATATAATAGTATATTTAGACAAGGTAATAAATAATTATTGCTTTTAGGACATAATTCTTGTAATGAAAAGCTAATGATTGTATAATAAAATAAGTAAAAGCTAAAAAAAGGTGGAGATTTTGTGTCAGAAAGTGCAAATAAAAAAAAGGGGAAGAAAAACAAAATAATATTTTTATTTCTACTTGTATTTATATTTATAGGATTGAGGGTTTATTATAAAAATAGTCTTGAAGCAGTTTCATATGAGAATCCTGTAGATATTAATGTAGATATTCCTATGGGGAGTAGTACAGCAAAGATTGCAGATATATTGAAGAGGGAAGGTTTAATTAAAGATAAAAATGTATTTAGATATGTAGTTAAAAGTCTAGGTCTTGATGGGAAATTGAAGGCTGGAGAATATATATTAAACACAAGTATGGATGTAAGTCAAATCATAGAAAATCTTTCTATGGGAGGAGAAAATAAAAATATAGTTAAATTTACTATACCTGAGGGATTTGAGCTTAAACAAATTGGAAGTAGACTTTCGGCAATGAATTTGGTAGATGAAGAAAAGTTTATGGCTTTGACCAAAAATGCTAGAAAATATGGGGACAAGTATCCCTTTTTAAAAGAGGTACCAAAAGGACTAAGTTTAGAGGGCTATTTGTTTCCAGCTACTTATACTGTAAAAATAGGATCTACAGAAGAAGAAATAATAGAGAAAATGCTGGATAAATTTGAAGAAGTCTATGAAGATAATATTAAAGACAATTTAGCTAATAGCGAATTGTCTTTAAATGAGATAGTGACTTTAGCTTCTATTGTTGAAAGAGAGGCTAAAGTTGATGAGGAAAGAGATATTATTTCTGCAGTATTTTACAATAGAATAAAAAAAGGTATGCTTTTAGAATCCTGTGCTACGGTTCAATATGCATTGGGAGAGAGAAAAGAAAAGCTTAGTTATGATGATTTAAAAGTAGATTCAGTTTATAATACTTATACACATAAGGGTTTGCCACCTGGTCCTATAGCTTCTCCAGGACTTAAATCTATTCAAGCAGCTATGCATCCAGCTGATGTAGACTATTTGTTTTTTGTGTCTAATGGAGATGGAACCCATACATTTTCAACGAATTATAAAGATCATATCAATGCTAAAAATAAAAAGTAGTATTTTTGTATTGAATATGGAATAATACGTGGTAGAACTCCACGTATTATTTATGTAACAAATTAAAGGAGAGATTTAGTTGAACAATATAAATGAGGAGTATATTGAAGAATACATAAGAAGTATATTGCCTTGTAAACCTGAAATTTTCATGGATTTGGAAAAGTATGCCAATGAAAACCATATACCTATAATTCACCCTGAAGTAGCACAATTTCTAATACTTATCTTAAAAATGAAAAAGCCTTTAAACATATTGGAAGTTG
>JAKPAR010000348.1 GCA_029779375.1 Bacillota bacterium
AATTTAATATAATTTGAACTGTTATTTACATACTATAATAAAAATTAGTTTTTCATTAAAGTTTTGCATCTGTTTTGAAGGAGAGGATTTTGCTTGAATAATAAGGAAGTAAGCAGTATTTTTAAAGATAGGAAGGGAAAATCTATTATAGAATATAAGAAAAGTGCAGTGGTTATTCCATTAATAGAAATAGAAGGAGAGGCAAATTTAATTTTTGAGGTTAGGTCCTTAAAGCTTAGAAGACAACCGGGGGATATTTGCTTACCAGGAGGTAAGGTGGAAAAATGGGAAAATTATAAGGAGGCTGCAGCAAGAGAGCTTAAAGAAGAACTACTATTAAAGGATGAGGATTTTAATATAGTAGGAGAAATGGACTATTTTATCAGTCCTTATGGCAGCGCAATGTATTGCTTTGTTGCAGAGCTATATAAGAAGCCAGAAACCTATAATTCTGGTGAAGTAGATCATCTTTTTTATGTCCCTTTACGATATTTTATGGATAATGAGCCTCAGTGTTATACTATGAAAATCGGTCCAAAGCTCCAAGAGGACTTTCCTTTTCATATGATTAGAGGAGGAAGAAGCTATAAATTTTCAACAACTACCCTAAATCAGTATTTTTATCGCTATAAGGAATATACAATTTGGGGATTTACCGCACAGCTTGTTAAAAGATTTATAGACATTATAAAAAAAGAAAAGGGAGAATAGGCATGAAGATATATACTAAACAAGGTGATGAAGGACGTACTACAAACATATTAGGTGATAAATTCTTGAAAAGTCATGATATTATGGAGCTTCAAGGTTGTATAGATGAGGTTAACGCTGCCATAGGAGTTTTAAGAAGTAAGCTTAATAACCTTCCTGTAGGTGAAAAGGAGCAGCTGGATACCCTTTTGAAAGCTATCCAATATCATTTATATGAGACAGGAATTGAAATATCCTATAATTTTACTGAAGTTTATATTACAGAAGATAAAATAAACTTCCTAGAGGAGCAAATTGATAAAATGACAGGTATTATGCCCCCTCTTACAAGCTTTATTTATTATGGGGGAGTTGAAGCTGCAGCGTATTGTCATTTTATTAGAGCAGTTGTAAGAAGAGCTGAACGAGAATTTGTAAGGTTCAACGAAAAGATGGCTAGGGAAAAATATAGCCTAAGCTATAAGTATATCAATAGATTGTCGGACTTTTTCTTTACCTTAGGT
>JAKPAR010000358.1 GCA_029779375.1 Bacillota bacterium
GCCTAAACTTTAAACCCCATTACACTTTATATGGAGACTATTATAATTTAGCTGCAATTTATTGTCAAGTACCTATATGTGTATTCTATTTCTTATTTTATTTTGAACCAATTCTTCTAAAGTATATTTTTGATTTCTTACTAGAACTTTCTCAAAATCTTTTATATCGTATCTATTAAAAACTTCATATTTATGAGAAGGTATCAAATTTTCAGTATGGAAAAATTCTTTTTGCCTAATTAAATATTCCCAGTTAAATAAAAAATCTTCTATTGTTATTACATTTTTATTTATGTTATTTATTTCTTCTGAAAAAACTTTCTCAGTACTTAAATCAAATACAATAGTTTTACTCCTCAATTTTTTTATATTTACAGGAATATTATCTTTAAAATTGATAATTATATTATAATTCATCAATATTCTATCAACATTTTGTGAATAAAATATTGACAATCCCGTGTCATTGTAAATTTTATCAATGCTTTTTTGAACATTATCTTTTTTATCTCCTAATATAGTCAAAAATCTAATCTCTTTAGAAAGCCTTTCTATCAATTTATAAGGTAAATTGCTACTATCGCTTATGATTAGTATTTCACTATTCGACAGTTTTTCATCGCATAAATGCAACAGTTCTTTTAATACATAGGGCAAAAAATATATAAATACATCTACTCCATCTGCTATTTCTAATCCCGTCTGTTCTTTGATATAACATCTATCTTGGCTGTCAAATATATAAATATCATCATATAAAATCTTTTTTGTTTGATCTGATTTAAAAAACTTTGCTACGTTTATTACACCATTTATATATTCTTCTTTGGTCATTTCAATATTTTCTAAAAAAATTCCAATTCCTCTACCTAGTATATCTCCTTTTTCATTAGTAAAATCAACTACTTCTTTTGGCTTCATTTTTTTTAACCATATTTTAGGTATATACTTGTACATGCCTCTTTTTAAATATCTAGTATATATTTCTTGATTAAGTATATATAAAAACTCAAAACATAACAATCCCCCTATTAAGTATTTTAGTATTGTATTATATGAGCCAAATACTACAGGTATTCTTTAATTTTATTGTTCTTGCTTCTTTAAGCTATCAGAATAGTCAAGTAAAAGTGTTTTCATACCCTCTAATGTTTGAATGGTGTTTATACTATTCTTTATCTGATTTGAACCCTTTAGCCCCTTTAAATACCAAGCTATGTGTTTCCTCATTTCTCGTACTCCAATCTTTTCCCCTTTGAAGGCACAAGCTAATTCCAAATGCTCTATAGCCTTTTCTATTCTTTCATAATCCTTAGGATAGTTAACTTTTTCGCCATTCATATATTCTAATATATTTTTAAATATCCAAGGGTTACCTCTAGCTCCTCTTCCAAGCATTATGGCATCACAATTTGTGTATTCTAGCATCTTCATTCCATCTTCTACTGTAAATATATCTCCATTACCTATAACTGGTATGGAAACAACTTTCTTTATTTCTCTTATGATGTCCCAATCTGCCTCTCCTGAATAGAACATATTTCTTGTTCGTCCATGAATAGTTATAGCACTTACACCTTCTTCTTCGGCTATTTTAGCTATCTCTACCGCATTTATATTGGAATCATCCCATCCTTTTCTTATTTTAACCGTGACAGGCTTTTTGGATACATTCACTATTCCCCTGATTATTTGTCTAACTAAATCCGGCTTTTTCATAAGGGCACTTCCTTCTCCATTTTTAACTATCTTTGGTGCTGGACAACCCATATTTATATCAATAATATCTATATCACCTCTATCATTTAAATATTTACCGACCACTTCACTCATAATAGATGGTTCTGAGCCAAAAATCTGTATAGCTATTGGTCGTTCTCTTTCATCTACACTTGTCAATTCTTTAGTTTTTTCATCTTTATAATAAAGTCCCTTACAACTTATCATTTCTGTATATACTAGACTAGCCCCCATATCTTTGCATATTATTCTAAAAGGTAAATCTGTAACTCCTGCCATAGGAGCTAAAAAAACATTTCCTTTTAAATTTACGTCTCCTATTTTCAACATCATCACCTCACTTATTAAAAGAGTAGCCTTTTAAGGCTACTCTACACATTTCTTTCATAAATTATTCTAAGTCCTTCCAATGTCAACATCTTATCTATTACATCTATTTCTTTACTTTCACTAGCAATCAAACTTGCCAATCCTCCTGTAGCTACTACAGCTTTTACTTTTCCTTCTCCATTAAGTTCTTCTTTCATTCTCTCAATTATATTGTCCACCAATCCTACATATCCATAGATTAAACCTGATTGAATACTAGATACTGTATTTTTACATATAACTTTGTCTGGTTTTACTAATTCTACCTTTGGAAGTTTAGCTGTTCTAAGAAACAACGCTTCACTTGAAATCTTTATTCCTGGAGCAATAGCACCTCCTAAATAATCCCCTTCTCTTGAAACTGCACAAAATGTTATAGCGGTTCCAAAATCTACAATTATTAAAGGGCCTCCATATTTTTCATATGCTGCTACAGCATTAACTATTCTATCTGCACCGACTTCTTTAGGATTGTCATATTTAATATTCATGCCAGTCTTTATTCCAGGTCCTACAATAAGTGGAGTACATTGAAAATATTTTATACTCATTGCCTCCATTGTATACATCAATGTAGGTACTACAGATGAAATGATTACATCTTTTACATCTGATGGACAAAGACCATGATATTTAAAAATCTGCTCTAACAATAGTCCATACTCATCTGATGTCCTATCTTTATCAGTGGCTATTCTCCAATCATTTAGCAATTTATTTTCTTTATATACTCCTAAAACCACATTAGTATTTCCTACATCTATTACCAATAACAAGTTTTTCACCATCCTTTGGATTAAGCACTCTTTTTAAGAGATGCAACTACACTAGTTACAATTATCATTGCCACTATTATTTCTGGAATTCCATTAGTTATTCCTATGCCTAAAATAGCTTTCCCCGCAGTACTTGGATCTAGTCCTAATTTTAAAGCATATTGTTCTCCATGTACAAAATATATTCCTGACAATACCCCTACTGTATTTGTAAGAGTTCCTGCTGCTGCCGATAACACTACTTCTACAGCACCTTCCTTAAGTTTCTTGCCAGAATAATATCCTATAAAAACAGTAAATCCTATTAAGACAATATTAAATATCTGTACCCACAAACTTATTTCTTCATTGCTTATATTCTTAAAAAAATTTAAAATTAAATAAAGCAAAGTCACTCCCCATATAGAATACAGAATTATCTTTGATGCCCTTTGTCCAAGTTTTTTAAATAAAACATAGACATAATAAGAAACTATTCCTATAAGTACTCTAGGAACTACTGAAACTAGGGGATCTAAAAACACAACAGAAATAGGTGTGGGATTCATAATAGCTTGAAAAATACTAAACAAGCCAAATATAAGACCAATCAGTGCTCCCACTAATGGTCCTTCCATTAGCGCTCCAATAATGACAGGAATATGCATGATTGTAGCTCTAGTAGGCCCAACAGGAATAAATCCAAGAGGGGTAAGTCCTAAAACAGCAGAAATTCCACCGAGAACTCCTGCTACAGCCATTTTTTTGACAGTAAATTTTTTATTTTCCATAATTATACCTCCGTTCTAGTTCTAGAATAGATACTAGACGATGTTTTGAAATTGTACAAAACAGTCTAGCTCCCAATAAAGGATGCTAGCTTTAGCATTCTTACAAGAACATTTTAAAGTTTATTTGATAAAATTTCAACATTTATTAAGAATTATTTATATCTTTATATGACAATATGTTTTCATAAGATTCTGCCGCTAATATTGCATTGACTATTGCCTTTGACATGATTTCACTAGCTACAGTACCTATAAGACTTATATCCGCCTTTACTTTCCCTGTAGACATAGCAAATACAGTGTCTCCATCGTACATAGTATGTATTGGATTTATGGAACGAGCTAAGCCATTCTGTGCCATTTGTGCAACTTTATTTGCTTCAGCCTTTGAAAGTATTCCATTAGTTGCAACTACACCTATAGTAGTGTTTTTCATAGGAAATTCAACAGTTTTCCCTTGTTCTTTCATTATTTCATAAGAGTTTAATAGTCTTTTTTCTTTGTAATCATAAGTTCCCGCTAAAATTCCCTTTTTTTCATAATCATACACATCTCCAAAACTATTTACTGCTACTATAGCACCTACCCATAAATCGCCAATTTTTATACTGGCACTACCAAGTCCTGATTTCATCGAATACTCAGGACCTAAAATTTTCCCTACTGTAGCCCCCATGCCACATCCAATATTTCCTTGCCTATTTTCAGTTTCACTAGCACTTTTAGCTGCCTTATATCCCATATTGTAATCAGGACGAATTCTATAGTCTCCAATATTTAAGTCAAATATAACTGCACCACATACTATAGGAACTTTTGTCACTCCTACATCAAATCCAACTCCATTTTCTTCTAAATATTTCATGACACCACTGGCTGCATCAAGACCAAAGGCTGAACCTCCTGAAAGAACTATTCCATGTACCTTATCTACCATTTTCTCTGGTCTTAAAAGATCTGTTTCCCTAGTCCCTGGTGCAGAACCTCTCACATCTACTCCTGCTACTGCACCATCCTCACAAAGAATAACCGTACAACCTGTCATCCCTTCTATGGATTCACCATGACCTACCTTTATCCCTGATACATCCGTTATATATCCACTATACATTTTGCCATCTCCTTTCAACACAACAAAATTAGCGGAGGAATTCCCCCGCTAATTTATTATCCGAAGAACATAAGAAGAAGTCCTGCTGCTACAGCGGAACCTATTACCCCTGCTACATTTGGTCCCA
>JAKPAR010000366.1 GCA_029779375.1 Bacillota bacterium
GCAAAGGAGGAAATGGCGACTCTTGATATAAATACTCCAAAAGAAAATATGAAAGATTTATTTGAAACTATTGTTAACTATATTCCAGCTCCTGAAGGGGATGAGGAAGATCCATTGCAAGTTTTAATTTCAACTATTGACTACAATGAGTATGTAGGAAGAATAGGAATTGGTAAAATAGAAAGAGGAACTATTAGCTTAAATCAAGAAGCTATCATAGTCAATCATGAGGAAAAAGACAAAGCTAAAAAGGTTAAAATAACTAAGATATATGAATTTGAAGGACTAAATAGAGTTGAAGTAGAAAGTGCTAAAGTTGGGAGTATCATTGCTGTGACTGGTGTAGAAGGAATTCATATAGGGGATACTATTTGTGATATAAGCACACCGGAACCATTACCTTTTGTGAAAATTTCAGAGCCAACTATGTCTATGACTTTTTCTGTAAATAATAGTCCTTTTGCTGGTCAAGAAGGAACATTTGTTACTTCAAGACATTTGAGAAATAGATTATTTAAAGAGCTTCAAACCAATGTCAGTTTGAGAGTTGAAGAAACTGACTCTACAGATGCTTTCAAGGTTTCGGGAAGAGGAGAACTTCATCTTTCTGTATTGATAGAAACTATGAGAAGAGAAGGTTATGAATTTCAAGTATCTAAACCACAAGTATTGTTTAAAGAAATAAATGGCAAGAAATATGAGCCAATAGAGACTGTGATTATTGATGTACCTCAAGAATTCATTGGAACAGTTATAGAAAAATTAGGCAAAAGAAAAGGCGAACTTGTTCATATGACTGAATCTAATGGTGGTTATGCAAGACTTATATTTTCCATACCTGCCAGGGGACTTATAGGCTATAGATCTGAGTTCATGACAGATACAAAAGGAAATGGTATATTAAATACTGAATTTGATGGATATGCACCTTACAAGGGAGATATTCCTAGTAGATCTATGGGTTCTTTAATTTCATTTGAAACTGGTGAGACAGCAGCGTATGGTCTATATGCAGCTCAAGATAGAGGGATTCTTTTTGTTGAACCTGGGACTAAAGTATATGAGGGAATGGTAGTTGGTGCAAATCCAAAAGGGAATGATATAGAAGTAAATGTATGTAGAAAAAAACAACAATCAAATGTTAGAGCTGCAGGTTCTGATGAAGCCTTGAGACTTTCACCACCTAAAATTATGTCATTAGAAGAAGCATTAGAATTTATAGAAGATGATGAATTGATTGAAGTTACTCCAACAAGTTTGAGAATTAGGAAAAGAATATTGGATAGCACAAAAAGATATAAATCTAAAAAGAATAAATAGATATGAACAGTTTAAAAAGGAGCATCAAAGGTGCTCCTTTTTTGGCAATTTTAATAATAATGATGATATGGTATAATATAATTTATAGTTAGTTTGATAAAAAATGTGTAGGTGATGCCATGAATTATGTTGTTGATGCTTTAAAATGGATAGTAGACAATATTCTTTTAATCAATATTTTGTTAGCCATACTGTTGGTTTTCTTTGAGAGAAGAAATCCTACTATTACTTGGCTATGGCTTATGATTCTTTTTTTCTTGCCTGGTATTGGATTTTTAATTTATCTATTTTTGGGACAAGACTTAAGAAAGAAGAAAATGTTTAAAATTAAAGAAGAAGAAGATGCATATTTTAAAGATATTGTTGCTACTCAAGAAAAGTTTATTGAAAAGAATAAGTTCAATTACAATGATCCCAAAGTGGTAGAATATGAAGATATTATTCAACTACATCTTATGAGTAGTGAATCTATTTATACTCAAGACAATGATGTGGAACTATTTTTTTCGGGATTAGATAAATTTAATTCTCTTTTAAAAAGTATAGAGGATGCAAAAGAATATATTCATATGGAATATTATATTATTAGAAGTGATACTATTTCAACTCGAATAGTTGAAGCATTGACAAGAAAAGCAAAAGAAGGTGTAGAAGTTAAGTTAATCTATGATGGTATGGGAGGCAGGACACTGCCAAGAGGATTTTTTAAGGAGTTGATTAGAGCTGGGGGTGAGGTTGCTTGCTTTTTACCACCATTTTCTCCTTATTTGAGTATAAGAATTAATTATAGAAATCATAGAAAAATTTGCGTTGTTGATGGTAAAGAAGGATATGTAGGAGGATTTAATATTGGTGATGAATATTTAGGTTATTCTAAAAAATTTGGGTATTGGAGAGATACTCATGCAAAGATTAGAGGAACGGCAGTTAAAGGTTTACAATGGAGGTTCTTGCTTGATTGGAGATTTGTATCAGGTAGTGAGATAGAAATAAGTGAAAAATATTTTCCTAAAATCTCCACTCAAGGTGAAACGGGAATCCAAATAGTTTCATCTGGTCCAGACTCTAAATGGACCAGCATCAAAGATGGATATCTTAAAATGATTATAAATGCAAGAAGTAAAGTTTACATTCAAACTCCGTATTTTATACCTGATGACAGTATATTAGAAGCACTAAAAATAGCAGGACTATCTGGAGTCGATGTGAGGGTTATCATTCCTTCTAAGCCAGATCATCCTTTTGTATATTGGGCTAGTTTGTCTTATATAGGTGAACTTCTTCAAGCTGGAGTTAAGTTTTATACGTATCAGGAAGGATTTATGCATAGTAAAGTGATTGTCATGGATGATGTAGTTTCATCTGTAGGCACGGCAAATTTAGACATAAGAAGTTTCAAACTAAATTTTGAAGTAAATGCATTTATTTATGATGAAAATATAAATAAAGAAATAACAGAAAAAATACATGAGGATTTTAAAAAATGCAAGGAAATCACGATAGAAGAATATGAAAAAAGATCTATTGTTGTAAAATTTAAAGAGTCAGTTTCAAGGCTTTTATCTCCAATTCTTTAACATAAAAAAAGCATCTCTGGTTATACTAAAACAGAGGTGGTAAAGATTGAGAAAAAAAGCTATAGTTTTTTTTAATATAATAGTTGCTTTATTTTTAATTTCTTCTTGCAAGGGAAATCCTTCTAAAAAGCCAAATGCTTATGAGAAAAAAGATAAGGCTCCTCAAAGTTTAAACTCTATTTTAGAAAATGTGAATTCAATTCTTAAAGATGTGGAAGAGGTAAAAAAGGTAGCAATTAAGCCTGAATTAAGTGATGAAGATAAAGAAAAGGATTCAAAAAACAAAACTGATGAAAAAAAGACATCAAAAGAGAAAGAGATACAGAAACTTTGGGATAGTATGAATAAAAGTATAAATGATATTCATAAATATTGGAATGTGTATGAAATTGAAGGAGCTAAAAAAGGTATTACTGCTGATAGTACTTTTAAGTTTGAGGAAAGTATAAATTCTTTGACACTTGCTATTGAAAATAGGGACAGTTTCAATATATTAAATAGTGGTAGTGAAGTATATAAAAATTTATCATCTTTTTTTGATTTATATAAAGATGAAATAAAAGGTGATATAAGCAAAATAAAATATTGTGTTTATAAAGCTTATTTGATAGCAGAAAAGGGAGAGATAGATGCTTCTAAAGAAGTTTTGACAGAAGCGGAAAATTATATAAATAATATGAGAATTAAATTGACTAAAGACAAGGAAAAAAGCAAAAATGTAGATAAAATTAGTTTTTCCATTCAAGATATGAAAGAAGTGCTAAAACTAAACAACAGCAACTTACTTAAGATAAAGAGGGATATAGTGCTTAAAAATCTTGAGACATTAGAAAAATAATGTCAATTTAACGATGTTGTGGTATACTTTATTTTAGAAAAACAAGGGGGTAGATATGAGTGAAAAATGAAGCTATTAGAGACTATATTGTTATGAATGGAGAAATTATTGCAAATGGAGAAACAAATGTATTTGAGGATATAAACAAGCCTCCTATTTATGAAGTTATAAGAGTTATAAAAGGGATACCACTTTTTTTAGAAGAACATTTAGAAAGAATGAGAAAATCATCAGCTATTGTTGGTTATACAATATATAGAACTGATGATGAAATAAAAGAGGATATAAAAAAATTAATAAATAAAAACAATGTTAAAAATTTAAATATAAAATTGCTGTGTACTGAAATTCAAGGGAGAGGACAAGTTTTTTTAGCTTATTTTATAAAAAGCTATTATCCAGAACCAAGGGTTTATATGGAAGGCATTCATACTATTTTATATCATTTTGAAAGAGAAAATCCAAATGCTAAGATACTAAATGTTTCTTTTAAAGAGGATGTGAATAGAAAAATAGAAGAAAATAATGCTTTTGAAGCACTTCTTGTGAATAAAGATGGGTATATAACTGAAGGGAGTAGATCTAATATATTTTTTGTAAAAGATGAAGTGCTTTATACTGCTCCTAAGGGAGATGTGCTTTTAGGAGTCACAAGAAATCATATAATGGAAGTTTGCAAAAAATTAGGTTTAAAAGTTATAGAGGAAAATATTCATATAGAAGATTTATCTAAAATAAAAGGAGCTTTTATGACGGGTACATCAGTCAATGTACTTCCAATTAGAAGTATAGATGAAAAAAAATATGATTCTGTTGACAACGAAATAATAAAAGCTGTAAGTAATGGATATTTAAAAGAGATGGAAGAATACCTAGAAATAAATAGCCAAAAATATGTAGCAAATAAAGAAAATTAAATCTTATATTAGGAGAAGGTTAGAAATTTATGGATAAGAAAAAAATTAATTATTTATTTGGAATTCTTATTACCAGTGTGACTCTTGTTATAATTCTGACTAGTGAAAATTTAAAAGACTTGCCTGGACTTATAAGTAATACAAATATGATGTATTTGGCTTTAGCTTTAAGCATGATGTTGGGAGATTGGATTTTTGATGGATTAATATTGAACAGCATCACAAAAACGGTTTATGGAAAGTTTAGCTATTTTAAATCCTTGAAAATTGCAATTATAGGCCAATACTATAGTGCAATTACTCCTTTTTCAACAGGGGGGCAACCAGTTCAGGTATATTTGATGAGTAAGGAAGATATATCAGTTCCCAAAGGCTCATTAATACTTTTCAATAAATTCATAATATATCAAATGGCAGTAACTCTTTATTCTCTTGTAATGTTTATGTTGAAATTGAGTTTTATATTTAGCAAAGCTAAAGGGGCACTTCCATTTGTTATAGTAGGTTTTGTTCTAAATCTATTAGTGCTAGTTGGAATAATTTTATTATTTTATAGACCAGAATGGATAAAACCTATAGTACTGTATGTTTATAAATTTTTAAACAAGATTAAAATCATGAAAGATATTGATAAATATGTAAATAGATTAGATACAGCAATGGAAGAGTATATGCAAAGCGTAGAAAAAATAAAAGAAAATAGGAAGAATGCAGTACTTCTATTGATTCTCAATATAATAGAGTTAACTTTTTATTTTAGTATAACTTATTTTGTATATTTAGCATTAGGGCTTAATGAAGCAACATTTATAGACATTATAGCTATACAGTCACTAGTTTATATGGCAGCTTCTTATATTCCAACTCCAGGAACGGCAGGAGCTTCAGAAGGTGGATATTACTTGCTATTTAAGCCTTTGTTTTCATCAGGACTAATAGTATATGCTCTACTTCTTTGGAGAGCTATAAGCTATTATTTTAAAATAATAATTACAGGTATTGTGACACTTGTTGACCATATAATGAGGAAAAGAAAAAAAGTGGCAATATAAAAAAGTGCAGTTGTTTTTAAGCTGCACTTTTTTATGAGTTGCAAGTATTTTAAGCTATAGTTATATCATTGTTCAATTCTACTATTTTAAGTATGACTTCAACTGCTTTTTCCATAGCAAAAGTAGGAATATATTCAAATTTTCCGTGGAAATTGTGTCCACCAGTAAATAGGTTTGGACAAGGAAGTCCCATATATGAAAGCCTAGCTCCATCAGTGCCACCTCTTATAGGATTAATCAAAGGTTCAACTCCTACTTCCTCCATAGCCCTTTTAGCTATATTTACTATATGCATTACAGGTTCGATTTTTTCTTTCATATTGTAATATTGATCTTTCATTTCGATTGATAAAATATTTCCATATTTTATATTTAAAAAATTAACTATTTCATTTATAAGATTCTTTTTTTGCTCAAATTTATCCCTATTGTGGTCTCTAATTATATATTCAATTGTAGTATATTCCACTGTCCCTTCCATGCCCACAAGATGGAAAAAGCCTTCATATTCTTCAGTATATTCTGGTCTTTCATTTACAGGTAGCATACTATTTAATTCCATAGCTACAATCATAGAATTTATCATCTTGTTTTTTGCAGAACCTGGATGTACATTTCTACCTTGTATTTGAATTTTAACTCCTGCTGCATTGAAATTTTCGTATTCAAGTTCTCCCAAAGGGCCACCATCAACAGTATATGCATATTTAGCATTAAACTTATCTACATCAAAATGATCTGCACCACTACCTATTTCTTCATCAGGGGTAAAGCCTATTTTTATAGTCCCATGAGGTATTTGTGGGTTTTGGATCAAATATTCCATTGCTGTAACTATCTCAGCTATTCCAGCTTTGTCATCTGCCCCTAGAAGCGTAGTTCCATCAGTTGTTATAATTTCTTTTCCAATATAAAGTTTAAGTTCAGGGAAATCATCTGGTGATAGTACAATGTTTGTGGATTTATTGAGGATAATATCTCCTCCATCGTAGTTTTTGATTATTTTAGGATTTATATTTTTTCCCGACATATCTGGACTCGTATCCATATGTGAAATAAAACCTATAGTTGGAACTTGTTTGTCAATATTAGAAGGTAAAGTTGCCATAACATATCCATTTTTATCAACAGATACATCTGAAAGCCCCAATTCTTTAAGTTCTTTTCCCAACTCTTTTGCAAATACAATTTGATTTTCAGTACTAGGAACAGTATTTGAATCTTCACATGATGTAGTTTCATACTTTACATATCTTAAAAAACGTTCAACAACATTAGACATATTTCTAGCCTCCTAAAAGATATTATATATACAATTATACTATTCTTTTTTAAAAATAGAAACTAATGTACCAAATAAGTCAAAAATGATAGTAAAAAATAAGATTATGTAAAATAAAAGGGAAAAATTTTTATGATTTTTTGTTTTAAAATTGTTATAATTATAAGGTATGTTAAATGCAGTTAGCTGCAAAATAAGATATTTTTATAACTATGGTTATTTTATCAAGTTTTGTGGTATCAAATATAATAAGAACTAAAGAAAGAGGGAATAGAGATATGACTAAAAAAACTTCTTTAGAATTGTTAAAAGATGAAATTGCAATGAAGAGGGGAGAATTAAATAGTCTTGTTGAAGGGGATGTAGATAGACAAAAATTGTTAAAAATTAGTATGGATTTAGATGAATTGATATACAAATATTATATGCTAGAAAAAGAATTTAAAGAAGATAAGGCTGCTGAATAGCAGCCTAAATTTTATCCTAATGTTATGTCTAAAAACATCATCACGACAAATCCTATCATTATACCATAAGTAGCAGATCTTTCATGCCCACCTCTATGAGTTTCTGGTATGATTTCATCACTTATAACAAATAGCATTGCTCCAGCAGCAAAAGCCAAAGTAAAAGGTAATATAGGCCTAAATATTTTTACAAGCCATAGACCTAAAAGCCCACCTATAGGTTCTACTAAGCCTGTTAAGAGTGCTATAAAGAAAGCTCTTGAAGAAGGATATTTTTCTCTTACCAATGCTAATGCTACAGCTAAACCTTCTGGCATATTTTGAATTCCTATACCTATTGCCAAAGTTAATCCATTTGCAATATTGTTATCTCCAAATCCTACTCCTACAGCTAAACCTTCTGGGAAATTGTGAATGGTTATTGCTATGATAAATAACCAAATTCTAGCCAGAGAAGAATTTTTCCCTTCAGTACGTTCATCTAATAAATGAACATGAGGCGAGTACTTATCAGTTAGGTCTAAAAAAATTCCCCCTGCTAATATGCCCATAGAAGTTACTAGTGCACCCTTAGCCCCACCACCAGCATATTCAAT
>JAKPAR010000375.1 GCA_029779375.1 Bacillota bacterium
CAAGAAAATAATTTTAGTTTTAGTTTTAGTATTATCTTTTTCAATAGGTTTAATATTTTATAGAACAAACAATTCTAACAAATCCGTTCCTAAAAAAGCAAAATTTGTAAACAGAATCGTATATATGATTTAGGAGAGTGAAAGATATGGATAAAGAGCAAATATACATAAAGTTAGAAACTAGGTATACTGCTGAGCCAAATAGCAGTGTATTGTTAACTGACGTAGCTGAAGTTTATTGTAGAAATTCTGATGTTCAAAAGTATCTTGAAAATTTAAAAATATATAAAGCAAAGGAAGAAGAAATTTCAGATTTTGTATCTGCTATAGATATTATCAATAAGATTGAAAATACAAGGAATGATGTTGAGGTAAATATGATTGGTAAAGAAGAAATACTTATTGAAGTAAAATCTTCAACGAAAAAAAACAATTTTTTCAAAATTCTTAAAGTATTGATTGTATGTATATCATTATTTTTAGGTGCAGGATTGGCGATAGTAAACTTTCATGAAGATGTAAATATGAAAGATTCTATGGAAAAATTATATTTTATAGTTACAGGGGAAGGGAAAAGTAATCCTCTTATAATGCTTATTCCTTATTCGATAGGTATAGGAATAGGTATGACAGCATTTTTTAGTTCTAATTTTAGCAATAAATCTAGAAGAAAAGAACCAGGGCCACTAGAGGTGGAGATGGATTTGTACAATAAAAATGTAGATGAGTTTATGATACAAAAGATTAAAGATACAAATAATCCTCTTTAGATGGTGGTGAAGAAATGATAAAAAATATTGTTCTTCTAATTCTTTCTATATCAGGAGGTGTTGTAGTAGGAAATGCAGCAGCAGCTTTTATTACATTGCTTGGAATCATACCTAGACTTGCTCAAATTTCAGATACTGATGAACATATAGTACTGTATCAAAGAGTGCTTACATTAGGAATGTTTTTGTTTAGTCTAATTTTTTGCTTAAATATTTCTTTTAAATTAAATAAATATATGTCAATATTCTTTGGGGTATTTTTTGGTATATTTGTTGGATTATCTGCATCTGCATTGGCAGAAGTATTAAATGTAATTCCTGTAGTAGCTAGGAAATTAGATTTAAGAGATTATGTTACTTATTTAATATTGGCAATAGTTATGGGGAAAGTGGTAGGTTCCCTTGCACATTGGCTAATAATCATAAAATGATATAGAAAGGAGTAAAACATGGATAAATTAAACAAAAAGGATTATCAGGAATACGCAGAAAGGAAAATTCCAAGGCCTACTTATTTTAAAAATATATTTTGGGCTTTCGTGATAGGCGGTCTTATATGTACATTAGGTCAATTAATTAGAAATTGGCTTATAGGGAGAGGATTGGATGAAAGTGAAGTTGCAGCTGGGACATCTATAGTTTTAGTTTTTTTAGGTTCATTTTTGACAGGTATTGGTATTTATGACAAGATAGCAAAGATAGGAGGAGCTGGTGCGGCTGTCCCTATAACGGGTTTTGCAAATTCCATAGTATCTCCTGCAATGGAGTTTAAAAGAGAGGGATATGTATTTGGGGTTGCAGCAAGAATGTTTACTATAGCGGGACCAGTACTTGTTTATGGTATAGGAAGTTCTACAATAGTTGGGATTATTTATATATTGTTGGGAGGAGG
>JAKPAR010000015.1 GCA_029779375.1 Bacillota bacterium
CCTAATTTCTTCTCCAGGGTATTGCCTAGGTTGTCCAATTTCTTTTCAATTTTTACAGCCTCTCCAATTATACTTCCCACTACCAGGCTTATGATCATTAAAATTACATTTTCTGTATCCAGGGCTCCCATTATTCCAATCAGTATAACAGCTAGGGAAACTCCGTCCATTATTGTACTTTTATATTCTTCCTTGATTCCCTTGTTTAACAATACTCCTAAAATAGTTCCTACTATTATTGTGGTTGAATTCACTATGGTTCCTAACATAAGCATTATCCTTTCTATTTATTTTTTCCTATTCCCAATTCTCTGGCATAATAAAAAAGATATTGTTGGGCATATCCTGCTAAGGGACCAAATTTTTCATAGGCAAAATCAGAAATATCCTTTAACTTGGTATCCTTCTTGAAATAAAAATACTCCATTACCCTTTTAACCCATACATCTACCGGAAAAGAATCAGTCTTTTGAAATGCAAATAATAGTATGCAACTGGATACCTTTGGTCCAACTCCAGGCAGGGTCATAAGAATTTCTTGAGCTTCATCTGATGGCAGTTCATACAATTGGTTTAAATCTACCCTTCCCTCATTAATCATCCTGGAAGATTCAACTATATATTTGGCCCTAAAGCCTACTTTGTACTTTTCCTTTAAATCCTCTTCATCTGCCTTGGCCAATACACTGGCTGTAGGAAAGGAATAATACTCCTGTTCCCTGAACTTGCCTATATACTCCCCAAAGCCTTTAGATATAAGGTCTATTGATTTTTTAATCCTTGGTATCTGATTGTTGGCTGAAATAATGAAGGAAATTGTAGTTTCAAAGGGCTCTTGGTTTAGTATTCTAATTCCCTTTCCAAATTTAATTGCTTCCTTTAGTATAGGGTCCTTAGACAGGGTTTTTTTTATTTTACTATAATTCCTTCCTAAATCAAAGTAGTCAAACCATATATTTTCAAAATCTTTTCTATTGGTATTTAAAAATACTATATCTTCCCCTTTTCTTTTTACATTTACCACTTTTCCTCTATGTATGGCAGTATAGCTACCATCCTCTTCAATATGCCATCTAAAGGCCTGGCCACATTCAAAAATATGCTTAGGCTCAAAGTCCTCCATATTTTTCAATATAAGGCTATTTTCCTTCTCAACAATATTGTAGTCCATTGCTTTCTCCTTTCTAATACTGTTTAAGAGCCTTTTTGGTAATAAAAACCCAGTGGCTGTATCTATTGTAGTCTATATTAATTGATATTATACCCTGAAAAAAGAAAAAGAAAAGGCATTATTGGCCTTTTCTACCTGAGCTTTTTATACATTATTATATGTGGCCCAATAGGTGGATAGTCAAATACCTCTCCATATGTCCTAAAACCCAGCTTTTCATAATATCCCTGGGCCGTAGTCCTTGCCTTGCACCATAGAAAATCAAAATTTCTTTCCTTTATTATGCTTTCAGCAAAATTTACTACTGCTTTTCCTGCCCCCAATTTCCTATATTCCTCAAGGGTTGCCATAGCTCTTAGCCGGTACTGTTTTTCAAACTGAAAATCAGGGTGCTTTTCAATACAAAAAGAAGCAATGGAGATAAGCTTTCCTTTATAGAATGCTCCTACATGAAAGGCCCCTTCCTCATAATCCGTTGTATATTTGCAAGATTCAATTGATTGATGAGGACGAAGAATTTTATGTCTTATGGCATAAGTCATTTCTGGATTAATCATTTTTACTTCAAACATGTTTATCACCAATTTTATTTTATAAGTAAATGATTTAAGGATTCAATAAAAAACTGGTCCCTATGGACCAGATTTTATGTGGACAAATTACTTGCCCTCCTGCCCACT
>JAKPAR010000111.1 GCA_029779375.1 Bacillota bacterium
AGTCCCAATAACCCACCACCTATAATAGTAATAGTTTGGCAATTTGAAAAATAGTCTTGAATGTATCTTAAATCTTTAAGGGTTCTAAGTGCAAGAACTCCATTTTTATATTTTCCAGCTATTGGTGGTATAAAGGGCCTGCTCCCCATAGCTAATAACAATTTATTGTACTGAATTTCACTTCCATCATCTATTTTTATCTTATTTCCTTCTGTATCAATTTCTTCAACTATTTTATTCACTATAACATTTATATTTTTATCTTTGTACCATTTTTCTTTATTCACCAAAAGTTCTTCATCTTGAAAATCCTTGCTTAAGTATTCTGTAAGTTTAACCCTATAATAAGTAAGATAGGGTTCACTGGAAACCATAGTTATGGAACCGGTTTCATCATTTTTCCTTATCTCTCTTGCAGCAGCTAAACCTGCAATTCCATTCCCAATAATAAGATATTCACACTTATCCATCGTAAAACCTCCTAAAATAATATAATACTAGTATTTTATTACCCTTAATTTTTATTACCCTTAATTTTCTGCATTACACAAAATACTCTTGCATGTATTCATATGCAAGAGTATTTTGTGTTATTGAGCAAGAATTTCTGTCCAAATTCTAGAATATTCTTTTGTAAACTCACCAAGATCATTAAATATTTCACAGTTCTTTAAACTCTCAGCCTTAGGGTATGCTACATCATTGTTTTTCATTTCTTCAGAAAGCAATTTAAATGTTTCTTTATTGGGAGTTGAATATCCAATGTATTCAGTATTTTTTAATGCAATATCTGGTCTACACATGAAATTTATAAAAAGTTCTGCTTCTTTTTTGTGCTTGCTAGTACTTGGTATAACCATATTATCAAACCACAGATTTGAACCTTCTTTAGGAACTACATAATCCAAATTTTCATTTTCACCCATCATATATACTGCATCTCCAGACCAAACTACTCCAATATCTGCTTCTTCACCTATCATCAAATCCTTTACTTCATCCCCAACATAAGCATATACAAGTGGTTTTTGCTTTATAAGTTCCTCTTTCGCTTTTTCTAACTCATCTTTATCTGTTGAATTCATAGAATATCCCAATCTCTTTAGCGAAATAGCAATAGAATCTCTTTGGCTATTTAACATTAAAATCTGGCCACTGTATTTTTCATTCCAAAGAGCATCCCAACTATCTATTTTATCAGTAACTGCATTTTTATTGTATATAATCCCCAATGTTCCCCACATATAAGGAACTGAGTATTCATTATCTGGATCAAAATCTAAATTCTTAAATTTTTCATCTATGTTTTTATAGTTAGGAATGTTGTTCATATCTAATTTAAGTAGCATATCTTCTTTTATCATTTTCTCAATGATATAATCAGAAGGAAACAATACATCGTAGCTATTGCCACCAGATTTAACTTTTACATACATATCTTCATTGGTATCAAAAGTACTATAATTTACCTTTATACCGTATTCTTTTTCAAATTCCTCAATAACTTCTGGAGCTATATAATCTCCCCAATTGTAAACATTCAATGTATCCGTATCTTTCTTGCACCCTGTAAAAACAGTTCCAATGATTGCAATTAATAATATTAATAAAACATATTTTATACTTCTTTTCATGCAATATCACCTCTTTTTTCCAAGTCTTTTGTAGTTCTTTTGTTTATAATTAAAAGCAAAACAAGTACTGTCAAAAACATAAGGGACGACAACGCATTGATTTCAGGTTTGATTCCTCTTCTAGCCATAGAATATACTGTTATGCTTAAATTTGTAACCCCAGAACCTGTGTTGAAAAAACTTATTACAAAATCATCAATAGATAATGTAAAAGCCATAAGAGCTCCTGTGACTATTCCAGGCATTATTTCAGGAATAATAACTTTCCTCAATGCATAAAAAGGAGTTGCACCTAAATCCATTGCAGCTTCTGCAAGATGTCTATTTAGCTGCTTCAATTTAGGAAGTACTGATAGTATGACATAAGGTATACAAAATGTAATATGAGATAGTAGCATTGATAAAAATCCCAATTGTATATTCATAAATCTATATAAAGTCATAAGTGACACAGCCGTAACTATATCTGGATTTAGCACTGGCAAGTAGTTTATATTTAAAGCTACCTTTTTACTTAAATAATTCATATTATATATACCTATAGCTGCAAAAGTTCCTATTATAGTTGAAATAATTGCTGAAAGCACAGCTATGATTATAGTATAATATAGTGCTTTCATTATTTCCTCATTTTTGAAAAGTTCTATATACCATTTCAATGTAAAACCATTCCAAGAACCTCTAGACTTCGAATTGTTAAAGGAAAATACAATCAATACTACAATGGGAGCATATAAAAATATGAATATAAGTATAGTATAAATTTTTTTCAAAAATTTACTCACCACAAGCCCCCTCCTTCTTTTTCTTTGTCAAATTTTGATGTAATAGCCATACCTATTAAAATAAAGGCCATCATAATTATTGATATGGCAGAACCAAAATGCCAATCTCCTGTCCACAAGAATTGTTGTTCAATTAAGTTGCCAATAAGCATATATTGGCCTCCACCTAAGAGTCTAGATATGACAAATGTACTTAGTGCTGGCATAAACACCATAGTAAATCCTGAAACAACTCCAGGTAAGCTTAGTGGAAATATAATCTTTAAAAACACTTTTACCTTGTTGGCCCCCAAATCTTCTGCAGCCTCTATTAGACTTCTATCCATTTTTATGAGTACAGAATATATGGGAAGTACCATAAAGGGCAAAAAATTATACACCATTCCAAGAAGTACAGCATTGTCATTGTAAATAAAATTTAATGGTGTAAATCCCAATTTTTTAATAAGAAAATTTAAAACTCCATTTTTCCCAAGCAAAGTCATCCAAGCATAAGTTCTCAACAAAAAATTCATCCACATTGGAACTACAAATAAAAGAATCATGACATTTCGTTTTTTGATATTTTCTCTTGAAATAATCATAGCCATAGGATATCCCAACAATAGGCATATTATAGTAGACTTTAATGCCAAATTTACAGACTTTCCCAATACTTTTAAGTAAAGTGGATCAAAAAATCTTTGAAAGTTTTCAATAGAAAATTGAAAATCTCCATTTAAACGAATATCTCCTGTAGTAAAGCTAAAAATAAATACCAATATTAAAGGTACTATTATAAATAATATCATCCAAAAAATATAAGGATAAGAAAGCCATTTTAACTGTTTCAATTTTCTATCACCTTCTTCATAATGTGTATATTGTCAGGAATAACTGTCAAACCAATTTCTGTATCTACTGGCTTCATAATAGTACTATGAACTTTCCACTGAAACTCTTTACTTTCTACAAGCATTTCATAATGAACACCTTTAAATGTTATAGATGTAACTCTTCCTTTAATCATCCCATCTTTTGCATCTACTATGTTTAAATCTTCAGGTCTTATGACTACTTGAACTTCTTCATCTCTTTCAAATCCACTATCTACGCAATCAAATACCTTTCCTGCAAATTCAACTACATAGTCCTCATGCATTATTCCATCAATGATATTACTTTCACCAATAAACCTAGCTACAAAAGCATTTTTAGGCTCATTGTATATATCAACTGGTGTGCCTATTTGCTGTATTTCCCCTTTATCCATAACAACTATTGTATCTGACATGGTTAAAGCTTCCTCTTGATCGTGTGTTACATATATAAAAGTAATTCCTACTCTTTTTTGCATATTCTTGAGTTCTAATTGCATTTCTTTTCTAAGCTTTAAATCCAATGCCCCAAGCGGCTCATCTAGTAGTAACACTTTTGGTTCATTTACAAGTGCTCTTGCTATGGCAACTCTTTGTTGTTGTCCCCCACTTAAAGATTCTATAGACCTATTTTCAAATCCTTCAAGGTTAACCATTTTAAGCATATTTATTACTTTATTTTTTATTTCATCTTTAGGCAATTTTTTTATTTTCAAACCAAAAGCTACATTTTCAAATACATTCATATGAGGAAAAAGTGCATATTTCTGAAAAACAGTATTTATTTGTCTTTCGTAGGGAGGCACATTTATGATGTCTTTTCCTTCAAATATCAATTCTCCACTTGTAGGTCGTTCAAAACCACCAATAATTCGTAGCGTAGTAGTTTTGCCACATCCACTAGGACCAAGCAATGTCAAAAATTCATTTTTTCTGATATAAAAATTTATATTCTTCAAAACTTCCACGCCATCGTATTCTTTATAAATATTTTTTAAGTCAATTATTAAATTTTTCTCCAATGATGATCCCCCCATAAAAATATTCTTTAAAAATTTGGTGGTGTACTCACCCAAATAATTCTAGCTACAGATTTCCCTGCATTTCTTATATAGTGATTTGCATTTGCTTTAAAATAAAAACTTTCACCTTTTCTTGCTTTATATTCTTCATTTCCAATATGAACAAATATACTGCCAGATATTACATATCCAAATTCTTCTCCTTCATGTGGAGAATCTTCTTTAGATCTTCCTTCTGGCTCCAATTCAAGAAGTATTGGTTCCATTAAATTCTTCTGTGCATTGGGAATTATCCATTTTAAATTGTATTTATACTCCTCATTTTCTGTTTCAAAAGCATCTTCTTTTGTAAAAACTACTTTTTCTTCTTCTATATCATTGAAAAAATCTTTTAAATTAGTTCCAAGTCCCTCGAGAATATCTACTAGTGTAGCTATAGAAGGAGAAGTTAAATCCCTTTCAACCTGTGAAATAAATCCTTTAGTCAATTCACATCTCTCAGCTAGCTCTTCTTGAGTAAGGGAATTTCTGATCCTTAATTGCTTAATTTTTTCACCAATTTTCACGGATATCCTCCTAACAGTGCTTATCATATATTAAACTATTTGTTTATAATTACTAAACATCCCAATCGACTAATCTATTATAATCAAAATTATAGTTAAAAGTCAATATCTTTTTTTGTTTTTTTCAACCTATTCTATCCCTTTTAATTACAAGCTTAAAGAACATAAGATATTTTCTCTTGTTTAATATATAAATCTTTTTACTTAATAAAAAAAACTAGTTTCTCAACTAGTTTTTTTGCGATTTATAAATATTACAATCAAAAGTATTGACAATGCTGTTAAAACAATAGTTCCTCCCGGAGCTAAATCAAAATAAAAAGAAAGTATAAGCCCCACAAATACTGATAGTATTCCAAACAAATTAGAATATAGAAGAGCTTGTTTAAAGCTTTTTGATATTATCAAACTTGTTGCTACAGGCAAAATCATAAGAGAAGAAATGAGTAAAACTCCCACTATTCTCATAGATATGCCAATAGTTAATGCTACAAGTATAGCAAAATATATATTTATAAACTTTACAGGTACTCCAGCTAGCTTTGCACTTTCTTCATCGAAAGATACATAAAACAGCCCCTTATAAAGAGTCAGTATAGAAATTATTATAAATGCTCCAAGTATAGATACAACCAATATGTCCTTTTCAGTAACCAATGCTAAACTCCCAAAGAGATAAGCAAATATACCTGAAGTATTCCCAAAGCTTATGAGTATTGATGCAAGCCCAATACCTGCTGACAGCACTATAGAAAGAGAAAGCTCTTCATATTCTGAATATTCGTTTCTTAACTTTTCAATTCCTAAAGCTCCAGCAATAGAAAATATAATTGCTCCATATACAGGATAAATGCCCATAAGCATTCCAAAAGCTGCCCCAGCCAAAGCTACATGAGACAGTGCATCTCCTATGACAGAGGCTCGCCTTAAAACGAGAAATAGCCCAATAGTAGGGGCTATAATTGCAATAATTGTACCCATTATAAATGATCTCTGCATAAAACTATAAGAAAATATATCCATCATATTCATCACCCTAATGATCATGGTCTAGTACATCCATATTTTTGCCATAAGTTTCACCTATTACATCTGAAAGTTCAACATTTTTTGAATCGTGAACATAGAACTTTCCATTTCCCAAACATAATATCTTGTTAACTTTTTTCGAAATCACACCTATGTCGTGAGAAACCATAACTAATGTAATATTGTATTTCATATTAAGTTTTTCCATCAAATCATAAAATCTGTTTTGAGATTCAATATCTACGCCTACAAGAGGCTCATCCATAAATAGTATTTCTGGATTGCTCACAAGAGCTCTAGCTATAAATATCCTTTGTTTTTGACCACCTGAAAGATTACCTATGAGTCTATCGCTAT
>JAKPAR010000027.1 GCA_029779375.1 Bacillota bacterium
TGGGAGTAGATATAAACGAGCTATGTAAATTGGCTGAAAATGGGGACGGGATCACTATAAGTTCTATGTGTACTGTATTTGCAGAATCTGAAGTTATAAGTCTTATTGGAAGAGGAGAGAAAAAAGAAGATATAGCTTATGCAATAGTAGATTCTATTGTGAGTAAAGTAGCTTCTTTATGTAGGAAACATTCATATGGGGAAAAATATTTTTTGACAGGTGGATTATGTGAATGTGAGTATATAGTAAATAGCTTGTCAGAGAAACTTAAAAGTCCTGTCAAAACAAATCCTATGGCTAGATATGCTGGAGCTATAGGTGCTGGTATTTTAGCACAAAAAATTGTATGAGCAATTGCTCATACAATTTTTGTATGCCCAGCAGGAGCAACAACTTGCTTATGTAAGAGGTTTCTAAATGATTAGAACAATTCTTTAAAATTGTCTATTATGGTATCTGCTTTAGACAAATCTTGATTACCGGAATTTTTATTTCTTATAGCAATACATTTCATTCCTGCAGCTTTTGCTGCAAGGATGCCGTTTGTAGCATCTTCTATCACCAAGCAATCCTCTGGTTTCAAATTCATAGCACTTGCTGCTTTTAGAAAAATTTCTGGATCAGGTTTTCCTTTTGATACTTCTTCTCCACTGAGTATAACTTTGAAATATTTATCTAGTTTAAATTTATCAACTATTAAATTTACTGTTCTCTTATTGTTTGAAGATGCTAAAGCTAAAATATATTCTTTATTTTGTAGAAATTTAATGAAATCTAAAATATTATCCATGAGCTGAATTTTGTCTATATTTTGTTCAAATCTTTTCTTTTTTAATCCTATTAGTTCTTCTACAGAAGGTTCTAAATTAAATTTTTCCTTGAAAATGTACCACATTTTATAATCTGTAGTACCTACAAAAGATTCATGCTCTTTTCTATCTATATTTGCTCCAAATTCCTCCAATATTTCCCTCTCGAGTTTAAAATGCAATGGTTCGCTATCCACTATAACTCCATCCATATCAAAAATTATTCCTTTCATAATGCATAACTCCTTTAAATTAATTTAATTATTTTGTGACTAGAAACATTATATTTGTTATAATATAATAGCATGAATTATTCTAATATATCATATCATAAAATGTCGAAAATATGAAATTTAAAAATAAATATGTCGACATCTTATAACAAATACAATTATATGATTGATGTATTAAAAATATATTTGCCTAACAAAATGATGGAGGAAACAAAAATGAAGGAACTAATATTTGGACTTATCGGTGGAACAGCACTACTTATGTATGGCGTAGATAAGATGGGAGAGGGACTTGAAAAAGCTTCAGGGGACATGATGAAAAAAATCTTATCAGTATTGACTGGAAAGGTATGGGGTGCTTTTTTAGTTGGGACCGTTTTGACGGCAATTGTTCAAAGTAGTACAGCTATTACAATACTTACTGTTGGATTTGTAAATGCTGGGCTTATGAATCTTTCTCAAGCAGTAGGGATAATTTATGGTGCAAATATTGGAACAACCATAACTGCTCAACTTATGGCTTTTAGTTTTAATTTCAAACTGACAGATATAGCGCTTCCAATACTTGGTATAGGATTTGCAATAGAAAATCTTTCTAAAAAGAAAAAATTAAAAAGTTTTGGCCAAGCCTTGATGGGATTTGGAATGATGTTTTTAGGTCTTAAAATATTGAATTCAGGAATACCTTTTTTGAAAGAAAGTGAATCTTTAAAGTATTTTTTCACCCAGTATGCCTCTATTCCAATAGTAGGTATACTATTAGGTGCGTTTGTGACTGCAATGGTGCATAGTAGTGCTGCAACAGTTGGACTTGTAATGGTTTTAGCTCAAGCAGGGCTTTTAGATATACAATCGGCTATTTGCATAATGCTTGGAGATAATATAGGAACTTGTCTTTCAGCACAACTTGCAAGTTTAAATGGAAATATAAATGGTAGGAGAACTGCATGGGCTCATACTTTTTATAATTTGTTTGGAGTTATTTTGACACTTATGGTTTTACCTATGTTTGTAAAGTTTGTTGTAGTTCTAACTACAAAGCTTCAGCCAGCTAGCGATATAAGTGCACAAATTGCAAATTCTCATACATTATTTAATTTAATAAATTCTTTTATATTTTTACCTTTGACAAAATATTATGTTGCGTTTTTACATAAAGTGATAAAACCTAAAAATAGTGCTCATATAAATGAGATATATTTGGACAAATTGCTTTTAGATACGCCAGTAGCAGCTTTAAAGGCTTCTCGTTCCGAAACCATAAGAGGAACTGAAATAGTAAAGAAGATGTTTACAGACGTGATGAATTTCATATTTACAGGAGATATGAAAATAATGGGACAGATTGCAGATAATGAGGTTCTTATAAATCAAATGCAAAAAGATATAACAACGTATATTGTTGAACTTTCAAAAAGAGAACTTACAGAAACTCAATCTATTATGGTTCCAGCAGTTATAAACTGTATAAACAATATTGAAAGAATTGGGGATCATGTTGTAGATATATCTGAATTGTGTAAAAGCAAATTAGATAAAAATCTCCAGTTTACAGATATTGCTGATAGCGAATTAAGGGAAATAGAAAATGTAATAATTGAAATGTTTGATAATGTCATTTTGGCTATTGGTGATAGAAATGAGAAAAGTATAAAAAGGGTTGCTGAACTTGAAGACAAAGCAGACAGCTTATGCAGTACATCTGAAGAAAACCATATAAAAAGACTTGATGAGGGTACTTGTAATGTAGATGCAGGAGTTATCTATATTGATATAATAAGCCATCTTGAAAG
>JAKPAR010000031.1 GCA_029779375.1 Bacillota bacterium
ATATCATGAATAAGCTCATAGATTTTCTTAATTTTTGTTAACTATTTAACATATAAATAGCCCTCACCTCATGACAAAGGACGATTTTATGTCATAAGGTGAGGGCTTTACTACTCTGCGACAGTGAGAACCGTCCCCGCTGTAGCACTATGTATATAATAAAACAGATAAAGCTTGGGATGAATTAAAAAATCAAAAAAATAAAAAAGGCTTACAATGAAAGCTTTTAGCAATCAAGGAAACCTTTTTTGATACATTAAATAAATATTCTAAAGCTTCACCATCACTATTATTATCTAAAAAATTATCTTTTTCATTCACTACATGTATTACAAATAATTTATCATTATCATTCTTTAACATCTCATAGCCACTTAATATTAATCTTTCACAAGTTTTTTGTTGAGTAACACATACCATGACATTTCTATTTTTCATCAAAAATCCTCCTTTAAAAAAAGTACGGCCATTATCATTATATCATGAATAAGCTCATAGATTTTCTTAATTTTTGTTAACTATTTAACATATAAATAGCCCTCACCTCATGACAAAGGACGATTTTATGTCATAAGGTGAGGGCTTTACTACTCTGCGACAGTGAGAACCGTCCCCGCTGTAGCACTAGGCAAAAGTGGAATATGTATATAATAAAACAGATAAAGCTTGGGATGAATTAAAAAATCAAAAAAATAAAAAAGGCTTACAATGAAAGCTTTTAGCAATCAAGGAAACCTTTTTTGCGACAGTTCTCTCGCTGTCGCATTATCCAGCAAATGAAAAGGCATCTTTCGAATAGGGATCAAATTTATAGATGACATAATTTGCTCCTTGATAAAATACATATACATCACCTGTATATTTGTCTACAAAAAAATCAAATACAACTGGTATTATATAATATCTATCATTCTCACCCTTTATATACAACTTATTGGAAATAAAATTTCTCCATCCATCTTCTTCACTCAAGTTTTTATCTGATAAATTACCTTTGTAAGATTCGTATTTTTTCCCATAAACTGTTTCATATGCCTTTTCAAGTTCTTTTCTGAGAATGGCTAACGCCTCTTCATTCGAAAGAGGTTCTACAAACGTTGGATACTTATTGATCATGATCTGTTTATAGTTGGGTAAAATAGGAAATTGTCCTTCAACAATATTTTCTCCATCATAATAATTGAATTTTGCCCCAAATTGTTCAGAAATAAATTTTAAAGGTACATATATTTTATCTTCTATTTTTTGTGTTTCAATATCCAATGCGTAATTTTCATTATTTACTCTGGCATACTTTTCATTAATGAATAAATCAATTTTTTTGCCCTTAAGAGTTACAGAAATTATATCTTCATTATCGTTTTCTTTGATCTTTGCATTAAATAGAGTAGAAATAACCTCGGTAGGAACAATAGGCTCCCCATCAACAATTTTTACAATAGCTCCTTCAACTATAGAACCATTAAAAAACAAAAAAACATTTTCTTTGAGGTTAAGCATTTCTTCTGAACCATCACAGTACTCAATTATAGGCTGCTCTTCATCAAATCTGATATTAAGATAACTTATATTCGTAGATTCTATCTTACTATTAGTGTAAAATCTATATAATAAAACTACAACAATTCCTAAACTAGCAATAAACAAAGGTAATTTTAATGTCATATCCTACCCTTCTCTCTTTTAAAAATATAGGAATAATAGATAGTGCATTGTAATTATAATGCACTATCTATTAGTTATAAATTATCTATTCATCACCCAAAATACTACTGTATGGCATAAAGAATTTAGACCTGTTAAGATAATTGCCACTAGTTAATAAGGTTTCTCTACCACTTTTTTTGTACTCGAATGATCGGCATAGTAGATTTTTGAACCATCACCATAGGTAATAAGGCCTACATGACTGGCATCTGTCACAAACAATATACTTCCTGCAAATACTGACTTTGTCTTTGTAGTGGAGTAAAAATAGTCTCTATCTGTCAAATAAGTAGTCACTCCTTCATATTTGCCCGAACCACTTTGTTTATAATAACCAGTTCTGTACCACATATACTATATCAAGCTCTAAAAACTCACTCTTGGTGTAGTATATCTCTTCAATTATTTATATACTAACCACACTATCCAACTACAGGCTCTTAGCGGTAAAAGATTTTATGGTTATTAGTCATATAAACCTAAATTTGCACCTTATCTTCTCTACTAGCTAATATAAATTTAACTTTCCTTCTACATATAACTTCTCTAATCAATACTTTCTTTCTACCGAAATATTCGCTGTCTCCGTCACTCCATTTCTTGTCATTTTTGCAGTTACACTAAGGCGATATGTATAGCCTTTTTAACAGCTTCCATTTCAAAAAATGATAGTGATTCTCCTTTTGAATTTTCATTGGTATCACATCCTTTCATTTTATAAAGCTTTTTATGCTCTTGCTTAAATAACGTTTGAAAGAATGTTTTCCCTACAAGATTTTCAAAGCTTTTTAATTTGTTTTTCATTACAATATGTTTTTATATATTTTCCAATATATATTCTGCTATTTTTTTCAATTCATCCACAGGTATTTTACCCCACAGATCGAAGGTATGACCATCCATATTCCATATAACTCCATTATCAAACTTATCACCTATGACACTTATAGAGAACGCCTCATTACCCAGTACTACACATCTATCTATTTTATGGTTTTTGTTATCGACAGATATATTTGTTATGCTGCCTTCTGGGTGATAAGAAAATCTATTTTTGTCACCTTGATTATTTATAAACTCCATATTTGTAATACGGCCTAGCACTTCATACTTTTTCATACCATTCAACAAGGACCTTTCCAACTGCTGCACGAACTTCAATATTAAAAAACAATGTACCAAACAACAAGCCTAGTACAATAATAAAAATTGAATATATCTTGGCGAGTTGTTCATTTGTTGGAATTGAGTCAATCTCTTCATTAAAATCATCAATAACTGCTTGACGGAATAACGCTTCAAAAATTACATCATTTACTTGATCTTTATTTATTATACTTCACATCCTTCTCCATAAGCCTACGAACTTTTTCCTTCGCTCTCATAATTCGTGTATCAACATGTTTCGGAGTCATGCCAAGAACTTCGCCGATTTCTTCATATGACATATTTTGGATATACTTCATTATCAATACCTGCTTGCTTATTTCATCAATTGAATTCATATATTTACATATAAGTTCATACTCAGATTCAAAAATAACCTGATCATCAATAGGCATCTCACCTGACTCAAGAAATATTTCTAATTCCTCTATTGATTTATTGGCAAAAGGTTTTTGCTTTCTTAATATATCAATGCATTTATTTCTCACTATAATAACGGCCGAGCGACGGAAATCCATACGGTCTAATTTTAAATATTTTTCTTTTCCCTGTATGATAGATATAAAAGCATCATGTACCGCATCCTCAGCCATATGTTGATTGCCCATAATTTTCTTGGCATATATAAGTAGAGCATATTTATGATCCTCATATAGATCAGTCATCTTTTTTCGTTCCTGCTCCGTATCAAGCATGGATAAATAAATAGTCAGCAATTTTCTCCCACCTTTCATCTGAGTAAATTTGTTTTAGTATATTTTTATAGTTATATTCATTATAATACACCATATACAATTAGACTAATATTTCCAAGATACAATTTAAGATAGATAACATGATTTTTAACTCAAGATAAATCAAATGTTTGCAAAAAAACAAAAAAGCGACTTAAAGTCGCTTATAATCTTTGGCGGGAGTATGTGAGAATCGAACTCACCCAAGAGGCTCCTAACCCCTCGCGCTGGTTTTGAAGACCAGAGAGCCCACCAGGACTCATCTACCCCCAAAATTAATGCCATGTTTTATTATAAGACATAATGTGCTATTTTTCAAGTTTTTTTTAATATATAATTCCTTCTATCAAAAAACCATCTTCATTGTTAATAAGTTCTAAATTTCTCTGAACCTTTTTTACATTACCATTTTCATAAGTGATTGTATATTTAACATTCATTTTTATTTCATCTGAATATTTGTATACTATATAGTCTTCGATATTGTAACTAATTATGCCTTTAAACTCTTCTATTAAATAAGCCTTTAAAGTATTGTATTTAAAAGTATCCATATCTTTTATATTTAACATAGATATACTTTTATCATAACTATGATTTAATATGCAATCATAGTAACTATTTATTATCGAAATAGGACTTATATATTTTTTAGAAACTATCATATCGCTAAATTCAAAAGGTTCTCTAATACAATAATGTTTATATAAGACATCTCTTGTTTTTCCATCTATAAGTATCTGAACTTTATTTATAGATGGAATAGAAGTCAAAGAATTGACAATAGAATATATTACAAAGGCTTCCTCCTTTTCAGTATACTCTTTTCCCACTAAATCACTTGAAAAACTTACATAAGCTATGCCATCATTTATATCAATAGATAATATTTTAGTATTAGATGGTATAAGATTTTTTATTTTTTTTGTAGAAGAGCCCTTTAACAATTCACTTATAACCATCTCTTCTATTTTGACATTTTTTCTTGGCACAACTCTAAATTCTGGAACTAAATAATCCAGTGACTCATTTGGATAATAAAGAATAATTTCAAGTTTGTCGTCTGGTAAAGGGTTTATTGGAGGAAAATTATTGCTTTCTTCATTTATTACATCATATTTTTCACAAGATGTAATAGTTATACAAATTATAAATACGAATAATATAATTAAATATTTTTTACTCATATATATCCCCCAAAACATCAAGTCGTAATAGGTAATTTAATATAAAATGTACTACCCACTCCAACTTTACTTTCTACTTCTATAGTACCTTGATGCAGTGCTACTATCTGCCATGCAATAGACAAGCCCAGTCCTGTTCCTCCTGTATCTCTAGATCTCGCTTTATCTACTCTATAAAATCTTTCAAAAATATTGGAAAGATGCTCTTCTGGAATACCTATACCATTGTCTTTTATCTCAATAATAGCATACCTTCCTACATTGTACAATTTTAGTTTTACCTTTCCCCCAGTTTGCGTATACTTGATTGCATTATCTATAATATTTATAATAGCCTGCTGTATTTTATCACTATCTACTCTTAATTGTATCTTTTCATTTAAAACTAGTTCTAAATCTATAGATTTCTTTTCAGCTAGGGGTTTTAATCTTAAGTAAATTTTTTCAAGCAAAAAATTCATATAAGTTATCTTCAAATCTAATGTAAGCTTTTCCTTATCTAAATCTACCAATGTCAACAAATCTGTTATGATATTGTTTAGTCTATCTACTTCAGAATCTATATCCGTCAAAAACTCTTTATATACTTCTACATCAAACTCTTCTCCAGCAATAAGAGTTTCTGACAAGATTTTAATTGAAGTCAGAGGAGTTCTTAATTCATGAGATACATTGGCAACAAAATCTTTCCTTTGAGTATCCACCTGATCTAACTTTAAAATCATAATATTAAACGCCTCAGCTACTTCTTCAAACTCATCATTACTATCTATAACTACTCTTTCCTCTAAATGACCTTGAGCTACTTTATTTATTGCACTTTTTAGTTGCTCTAAAGGCTTAAATATAGCATCAGAAAAGAAAAAAGCTATAATAGCTGTAACAAACATACTTATTCCAGATATAAGCACTACCTTGCTTGAAATATGTCTAACTTCTAAATATATATTGTCAATAGACACAGATATAAGAGTAGCTCCTATTACTTCATCATTAAGTATCACTGGCACAGAAATATACATAACTTTTCCAGTATCCTTAAAATTATATATCCTACTACTATTTTCTCCATTTAAAGCTTTTTGTATTTCATCATGCTTAAAAGTATCACCAACAAATAAATTATTTGAGTCCCCTTTAACAATATTGTCTTTATCTACGATGATAATTCTTGCATTTATCTCCTTGCTATACTCATTTATAGTCTTTTTAACCCATTCTTCATTCATTCTATCTGAAGCTCGCTGGTATCTTGTTCTATTGGAAATGATATTGGCCTTTGTAAAGGTATCATTTTGCTTTTGTTGTATGTATATATTTAAAATGGTCTTGGATATAAAAATATTTATTATTATCAGTGTGACAAATATCAATAATAAATAGGTGGAAACTAATTTCCACCTAACACTCATAAATTTTTTTTTATTATTGTGGCCTACTTCTAAAATAGTAACCAACTCCCCATTTTGTAAGTATATATTCTGCCTGACTTGAATCTCTTTCAATTTTTTCTCTAAGCCTTCTAATGTGAACATCAACTGTTCTTAAATCTCCAAAATATTCATAGCCCCATATAGTTTCTAGCAATTCTTCTCTAGTAAATACTTTCCCAGGATTTGAAGCTAAAAGTAACAATAAATCAAATTCTTTTGCAGTAAGATTGACTTCTTTTTCACGTACAGTTAATTTTCTGCCCAATGTATTTATGGTGAAATCATCAATTTGAATTACTTGATCGGTAATATTGGTACTCTTCATATTTACTCGCCTAAGTATAGCCTTTATCCTTGCTTTAAGTTCTAGTATATTAAAAGGCTTAGTTAAATAATCATCTGCACCATATTCTAATCCCAAAATTTTAGTTATATCCTCACCTTTTGCTGTAAGCATGATGATTGGCACTTGTGAATCCTGTCTCAATTTCTGACACACTTCTAATCCGTCTATGCCTGGCAACATCAAATCCAAAAGAATCAAGTCGTATCTTTTATTTTTGGCTTTTTCCAAGGCTTCATATCCATCAAATGCAGTATCTATAATATATCCATCCTGCTCTAAGCTGTACTTTAAACCTTTTACAAAAAGCTTTTCATCATCTACAATTAATATTTTGGTGTCCATTTTATCACCTCATATATTTTATCAAAAATGTCATATTAATTATATTTCGACACTTTATTTCTTTTCCCTCTATTTTCCCTAAAATAATGTCCTTTTATCTTCTATACGCTTAGTAATTTTGCACTGATCAAAATATTCAAGAAGTCCTATAGCTATTTTCCTGTTGGTATTCAACAAGTCTCTATACTCAGATGCAGTAATATACCTATTTTCAATTAAATAGTTTTTTAAAATATCTAAAGCTTTTGTATATAATTCCTTTAAAAAGTAAATATCTTCTTTTATTTGAATCACTTCACCACAATCCAACAATGATTCAAATACCTGTTCTAATTCTTCCCTATCATATTTAATTCTATCATACAATTCCTCTGGTTTAGGTGGTATAAATCCTCCAGCCAAAAATTCTTTTTTTATGCTATCTATAATCTTTAACTGTTCCTCAGAATACATAATCTTAAAATCTTTCAAAAATAATACTTGACCATTTTGACATATAGTACCATCACTCATCATTAAACTAAGTAAGTTGTCTGCCATTTTAGGCTTAGCATCTTTTAAATATTTACTTCTAATTTCCTCTTTTGACATTCCAGCTTTTAATGGCTTCTTTTTATGGTAATTTTTAAGCTCATTTTCAATTTTGCTTTTCAATTGGTTAAAATAATCTATATGAATAATATAAACATCTTTCAATAAAGATATAATCTTTATTTTACCATTCTGCTCCAATTTTTTTATTTCATTTACTACTTTGTCTTCAGGCATAACAGTGTACATGACAATATCCTTAACTGTTGGATAGCTACTACTCTTATCTAATATTATTTTCTCTACTATTTCACTGAAATCCCCTGTTTCTTTTATTTTTAATTCTTCCAATGCTCTCTCATCAAATCTTTTTTTCTTGTCTGGATTTGATTCTAATACTTCTCCTCCCCCAATAGTAAACATTGGAGAATAAAATCTTAAAATAAACTTGTCTCCTCTCTTTGCAACTATAGGTTCTTCTAATCTCAATTGAGCATATCCGCTTTCTCCTGGAGATAAGAACTCACTATCTAACAATACTACCCTGCATAGTACCTCTTTAGTTCCTATATAAAGTCTAACCCTTGATCTATTTTCAATAATCTTTGGAATATCTTTAAGTATCTTAAGTTTCACATCTAGCATCATAGTATCTTTCATGGAACCAATAGGAGCTATTACATTCCCCCTTTCCAATTCAGATTTTTTTAGCCCTGCCAAATTTATTGCAACTCTCTGCCCAGCATAGGCAACAGATGTATCTTTGTCATGCACTTGAAGTGAACGTATTCTAGTTGTTTTATTTCCTGGGAAAACTTGCACTTCTTCTCCTACTTTAAGCGTCCCAGAAATTAAAGTCCCAGTGACAATAGTGCCAAATCCAGATATAGTAAATACTCTATCTACAGGCAATCTAGGTATACCTTCACTGTCTCTTTCCTCTACTTCATCTGACAATTTATCTATCAGTTTAATAGTTTCATCTATTCCAGTACCTTTAGTTGAAGAAACAGGAATGATTGGAGACCCTTCAAGAAAAGTGCCTTCTACACTCATACTCACTTCTTCCTTCACAAGTTCCAGCCACTCCTCTTCTACTAAATCTGCTTTAGTCAAAACTATAAATCCACTTTTTATCCCAAGAAGGTCCAATATAGCTAAATGCTCCTTGGTTTGCGGCATTACTCCTTCATCTGCTGCAACAACTAATATAACTATATCTATACCAATAACTCCTGCCAACATATTCTTAATAAACTTTTCATGTCCAGGAACATCAATTATTCCTGCTCTCTTCCCACT
>JAKPAR010000120.1 GCA_029779375.1 Bacillota bacterium
CTTTTTAACAAAAATGGAGAACTTCTCTATCATCCAGACAAGACATTGGTGGAAAGTGGAGAATTAAATCTTTCAAATGCTAAAAACAATAGTTCTCTAAAAGAGTATGCAGAACTTGTTGAAAAGGCAACAAAAGGTAAGACTGGTGTTGGAACCTATACATATAAGGGTGAAAAAAAGTTGGTAGCCTATGCTCCTATGGGAGGAAACAATTGGTCTATAGCTGTAAATGTTCCTGAAGCTGAAATGCTTTCTCAATTAAATTCTTTAAAAAAATCAATGTTCACAACTACTATAGCTGCTATACTTGTAGGAATATTGTTCTCTATGTTATTTAGCAAAAGCATAACAATGCCTTTAATCTCAGTAGCTAATAGAGCTAAATACATAGCAGATTTAGATTTGTCAAAAGATATAGATGAAAAACTATTAAATAGAAAAGATGAAATAGGAGATATTGCCAAGTCTTTTGATATAGTCATCAAAAATTTTAGAGAATTTTCAAAAGAAATTTCTGAGACTTCAGAACAAGTAGCTGCCTCATCACAAGAACTTGCTGCTACTTCAGAGGAAGCTGCTCTTGCTTCTTCACATATTGCTGAATCTGCTGCTGAAATAGCTGGTAGCTCTGATGGACAATTAAATGAAGTGGATAAAATGGCCTCTTCAATTGAAAAAATTTCTGCTCAAATAGACAATATTTCCAACAAATCCGTAGAAATGGCAGAACTAGTTGATAGTGTATATGATCACACTATAGATGGAAAGGATAAAATAGATAGTGCAATTGTTCAAATGAGACATATCACTGAAAGTACGGATTTAGTGAAAAAATCTCTTATGGAAGTAAATGAAAGCTCTAAAAAGATGGATGCTATAATAAACGTGATTCGTACTATAGCAGAACAAACCAATTTACTTGCACTAAATGCTGCTATAGAAGCTGCTAGAGCTGGAGAAGCTGGAAAGGGATTTTCTGTAGTAGCTGAAGAGATAAGAAAACTTGCTGAAGAAACTTCGAGATCTACTGAAGAAATATACAATATTATAGTAGAAAATCAACAGACAATTGATGAAGCCAATGAAAATATGGACTCAAGTAAGGAAGATGTGGACAAAGGTGTAGAAACAGTGAATATAGCTAAGAATTCTTTTGAAGAAATTTCAAATGTAATACTTGATGTGAGTAGAGCTATAAACAATACCATAAATTCCATAACTGAATTGGGAATGGGTGCCAATGAATTGGTAGAGGCTTCTACTTCTGTGGAAAATTTAAGTAGACAAGTTGCTGGAGAAATCCAAACTATTTCTGCTGCTACTGAAGAAGAAACTGCATCTATGGAAGAGATAACTGCTGCCAGTGAATCTCTTGCAAAACTTGCAGAGGGGCTTCAGATGCTCATTTCACAAATAAAATTCTAAAAAAAGCTCTTGGATTTTCCAAGGGCTTTTATTTAGAATTTTTTAAATCATATATTTCTCTATAAAGGTTTGCTATATCATCAGCAAAATCTCTAGCAAGCATAGATGCCATGAGATGGTCTTGAGCATGAACCATGAGTAGAGTCACAGAATCATTTTCTTTTTTTATTTCTTCTCGTATGATATTGGTCTGAAAACTATGGGCAATATTAAGCTCATTGTCCGCCATATCTAAAAGTTCATCCATTTTTTCAAAATTGTACTCTTTAGCTTCTTTTAATGCTTCAAATATATGGCTTCTAGCGGTTCCAGAACTAGATATTATCTCTACAATCATTCTCTCGTATTCCGATTCAATCATTAGAACCCCTCCTCTCATATATGTATCGACATATATTCTATATATTTAACAATATTTTTAAAAACCCCTTAAAGAAATTTTCCTTAAGGGGTTTTTGTCGATTTATAATTTTGACAATTCTATGGCTAAATTGGCTCCTACTTTGGCATTGTTGTAGACCAATTTGATATTTGATTCAAGACTGTCTCCACCAGTTTTGTCCTTTACCCTTGACAATAAAAATGGTGTGACTTTTTTGCCCTTTATACCTTTTTCTTCTGCTTCTTTCAATACTTCTTCTATAGCCTTATCTATGGCAGATTTGTCCATTTCATATTCTTCAGGAATTGGATTTGCTACTACTATTCCTCCATTTAAGCCTAAATCCCATTTTGTCTTTATCGCCTTAGCCAATTCTTCTTCACTGTCTACTCTGTAGTCTACGCCATATCCACTTTTCCTTGTAAAAAATGCTGGAAACTCATCGGTCTTGTACCCTACAACTGGTACTCCAAAAGTTTCAAGATATTCAAGGGTGAGTCCTAAATCAAGTATGGATTTAGCTCCTGCACAAACTACTGCTACATCAGTATGGGCAAGTTCTTGAAGATCCGCTGAAATATCAAAGCTCTTTTCTGCACCTCTGTGAACTCCACCTATTCCTCCTGTGACAAATACTTTTATACCAGCTAATTTTGAAATGATCATAGTACTAGCCACAGTTGTAGCACCATTGAGGCCCTTTGCAATTATAAAAGGTAAATCTCTTCTGCTTACTTTGTAGACATCTTTGGCCTTCCCCAAATACTCTATTTCGTCGTGAGAAAGCCCTACTTTTATTTTCCCATTAAGTATGGCTATAGTTGCTGGTATTGCCCCCATACTCCTAATGATCTCTTCCACTTCTAGTGCTGTCTCTACATTTTTGGGATAGGGCATTCCATGAGAAATAATAGTTGATTCTAGTGCTACCACTGGCTTCTTTCCCTCTATAGCAGCTTTTACTTCTTTGCTTATCTCCATATAATTTTCTAACATATTTCCATCTCCATTCTTTTTTTAATTTTTTCAGGTGAAATATTGGGATTTATAGTGTTTTCGTCTTCCAATGTAAGTACAGAA
>JAKPAR010000123.1 GCA_029779375.1 Bacillota bacterium
ATTTTTAAATACTAACTTATCCATGGAATACTTTAAAATATTAAATTCTTCTTTTCACTACAAGTTAAATGATATCGCAAGATTACCAATAATATTCTCAGAAACCCACAAACCAGAAATAGACTCCTTAGTCCAAGAAAACATCTCTATTTCCAAAATCGACTGGGATTCCTTTGAAACCTCCTGGGACTTTGAAGTCCATCCATTATTAGATGAATCAAAACAAGGAGGACAAGTACCATCTACCATAGAAAAGGCCTATGAAAATTGGAAAGAATATGCTAACAATAATTTTGCTAAACTTAAAGAAAATGAAGAGAGACTAAATGAAATATTTATAGAAATATATGGCCTAGAAGATGAACTAACCCCTGAAGTATCAGATAAAGATATTACTGTAACTAAGATATTTGATGACAAGAAGGATATATACGAAGACATTAAGGGTAACCAATACATCCTAACCAAGGAAGATGTAATCAAATCCTTCATATCCTATGGGGTAGGCTGTATATTTGGCAGATACAGCTTAGATGAAAAAGGACTTATATATGCCGGTGGAGAATTTGATATGAGTAGATATAAAAAGTTCAAGCCAGTAGAAGACAATATAGTAATAATAACAGACAAAGAATACTTTAAGGATGACTTAGTAAATAGATTTGTAGAATTTGTAAAGGTAGCCTTTGGAGAAGAAACATTAGAAGAAAATCTAGAATTTATAGCAGCTTCACTAAAAGGAAGGGGTACTCCAAGGGAGAAGATAAGAAACTATTTCTTAAACGATTTTTATAAAGACCATGTTAAAACTTATAAGAAAAGACCAATCTATTGGCTGTACGATAGTTCAGCAGGAAAGACAAAGAAAAGCAGCCAAAATGGCTTTAAAGCCTTAATCTATATGCACAGATACAATGAAGATACAACAGGCAGGGTAAGGATAGATTACCTACACAAACTACAAAACCGCTATGAAAATAGGATAGAATTATTAAAGGATAACATAGTAAAAAGCAAGGATCCAAGGGAGGTAGCAAGGTCAGAAAAGGAATTAGAAAAGATAACAAAGCAGCTTAAGGAGTGTAAAGAATACGATGAAAAGCTAGGCCATATAGCAGTATCAAGAATAGGTATTGATTTAGATGATGGTGTAAAGGTAAACTATGAAAAAGTACAAACTGATGATAAGGGTAAAAAATATCAAATATTAGCTAAAATTTAAGGAGTTGTATGCCCATGGCAGAGTTAAATTTAAGGCAGATTGAAGATAAATTAAACAAGGAATTTGATAAAGAAGAGAGAGTTATTATATTTTGGTATGATGAAAAACAAGAATATGTAGAAGACATAAAAGACCTAAAGCTAAAAAATGCTAAAATCCATTATCTAACTCCCACAAATACTTTTGCAACTAAAGTATTGCTGGAAAGAAAAGATAAAGAAAGCAATTATCTAATATATGCTCCTTTTGAAAGACCAGATGATAGGGAGAATCATTTAATTGATATTATTCTCTATTCTAAAGAATTTACTGCAGATAAAGCATCACAAATAGTAGAAGATTTAAGTATAGATCAAAAATTAAAGCCTGTAATAGAAAAGTATATAAAGTTTTTCAATGCTAAAGAAAGGCATGAAAGATTCTATAAGCTAGAGGTTGATAGTTACAACAGTGAAGAGGCCGTAGAAGTAGGCCTATTATCTGCTGCTGTTAAATTGAAGGTTGCTAACTTTGAAGAAGTAGTAAGGCTTGTATTATCTGAAGGCTTTTCCGACAATAAACATATGAAGGAATTTGCAAAGTATGGATTAGATGAGGCCTTTTGGAAGTATTGTAGGATAAATTTTGGGTATATAGACGAGGAGCCAAGTCTTTTAAAGCTCTCTATGAGCTTATTATTAACCTATGCAAAAAACCAAATGAGTAATGGCTTGCCTTCAAACTTTAAAAAACATATATTGGATAAGCCGGGTACAGTTATGGCCTTTGTAGACCAGATGATGAATAGTAACTTGTATAAAGATGCATTTAGACAAATTTCAGATAGGGTATATGAAGCTATAAGTGGAGATGGGACTTTTAAAGATTTAGAAATAGAAAATTTAATAGAAGTAGATGTCTTTAAAGGTATAGACAAACTAATAATAAATTGGGTTATAGATAGATTACTGGATGAAAATTTAAATGCTGAAGTAAAGGGCCTATCAATACCTGAAATATGTAAGAGTAGGAAATTCAAGCATTTTAAGGACCTATATAGCCATAAGTACGATGTCTTATTAAATGCCTATTATATAATATCCAATAAGGATTTTGAACCAGTAGATAATTTACTAGATTTAGTAGACCAATATGATAAAGAATATTATAAAATTGACAGCTATTATAGAAGGTTTTATTACCATTTAGATAAGGTTGAGAATAAGGGCATATTCGAAAAACTACAAACTCTAGTAGAAAACATTTATATTAATAAATATTTAGATGTACTTTCAAAAGAATTTACTGGGAAATTAGATTATGATGACTTGCAAAATAGGTACAAACTTCAAAAAAATTTCTATGATAATTTCATAGCAGGAAGAAAAGAGAGAATCGTTGTTATAATATCTGACGCATTCAGATACGAAGTAGCAAAGGAATTAGTTGAAAGGTTTAAGTTCGATGAAAAGATTGATGCAAAAATGGAACCTATAATTGGAGTGTTTCCCAGCTATACAGGCT
>JAKPAR010000161.1 GCA_029779375.1 Bacillota bacterium
TGGGATGAAATATTTAAAGATCCAGTAATGACAGCGGCAATGATAGACAGGCTTACCCATAAATCATATATTGTAAATATGAATGGTAATTCTTATAGATTAAAAGAGACACAGCTTTGGTTAGAAAAGCAATAATTTTTTTACCTTAACTAGAGGAATTTTGGATTAAAATATAGGGGAATATTCACTTGACAAATACAAGACTACATTTTACTGCAAATACTATTACTAAAATAGCTTTTTTAGTAGGAATATTTTCGGGTATATTAGCCTATTTTGAAAAAGAAATTTTCGCTGTCATTGTACTATGGATATCAGGACTTTTAGATGCGGTAGATGGTGAAGTGGCTAGATATCAGAAAACTACAACAGCCTGGGGAACATTAATGGATATTACCTTTGATAGAATAGTAGAGCTGTCAGTTATAATAGCTCTAGGATTAAGGTTTCCAGATTCAAGGATGGAATTGTTGTTTTTATCTTCAACAATAATAATTTCAATGACTGTGTTCTTAACTGTAGGTGCATTGTCTGAGAAAAAGGGAATGAAATCCTTTTATTATCAAGCAGGGGTTATGGAGAGAACAGAAGGATTTATATTATTTTCTTTAATGATATTATTTAATAAGTACTTAAGCATCATTACTTTTATATACGCATCATTAGTGCTATTTACTGCTTTTCAAAGACTATTTGAAGCGAAAAAACTTCTAGATAAATGAGAAAATTTTATTCAGACAATTTAGCTGAGTAAAAGGGTGATTTAGAAGACTAGTCAATGAATTAACAAAAAAATTGATATTTAAGAGTTGAGAAAAATATAAAAAAATACATAATAGCTATTTTGTGAGATTAGTTTCATGAGAAAAATGAAATATGCTAGAAAAACTTCGTTAATTTTTAGATAATTCAGAAAATTCCTTGACATTTCGACAGAAAACTATTATATTGAGACTTAACAATATATATAGGGGGAGGCTTAAGGATGAGCGGTGAACATGTAAAAAGTATTAATCGAAGTTTGGGAGAACGAGAAAGTTTTAAAAGTAGTTTTGGGCTTTTGGCAGCAGCAATAGGTTCGGCAGTAGGATTGGGTAATATATGGAGATTTCCTTATATTGCAGGGAAGTACGGCGGGGGTGCGTTTATTTTAGTTTATCTAATTTGTGTAGCAGCAATAGGTATCCCAATAATGCTGGCTGAATTTTTAGTTGGAAGACAAAGCAAAAAGGATGCTATAAATTCTTTTAAAGAATTGGCTCCAGGTTCTAAATGGTATATTAGTGGTGTATTGGGTGTATTGTCTGCATTTATGATTCTTGCATTTTATGGAGTCATAGCTGGATGGACATTGGAGTATATTGTAAAATCTTTTGGCAATCAGTTTGCAGGTGTTGGAGCGGAAGAAATCGGGAAAATGTTTTCTTCTTTTGTCTCCAATCCTATTCGACCTATCATATGGCAAATCATTTTTATGGCTATAACTGGTATAGTGGTGGCTACGGGAGTAGAAAAAGGAATAGAAAAATATTCTAAGCTATTGGTTCCTCTATTGTTAGTCATAGTTATTATATTGGATATAAGAGCAATTACTCTTCCAGGAGGGAAAGCTGGACTTGACTTTTTATTTAAACCTGACTTTTCAAAAATTACAGGAGAAGCTATACTTGCTGCTTTAGGGCATTCATTTTTTTCTTTAAGTTTAGGAATGGGTATTATGATCACATATGGTTCATATATTAGCAAAGGAGAAAAAATTGGTAAAATAAGCTTAAATGTTGCTATAGCTGATACTTTAATTGCATTGCTTGCAGGTGTAGCAATATTTCCAGTAGTTTTTGCATTTGGAATAGCACCAAATAGTGGACCTGGATTAGTATTTATGACATTGCCAAATGTGTTTGGTCAAATGCCAGGAGGATATATTTTCTCAATATTATTTTTCTTGTTGTTGGCATTAGCAGCACTTACAAGTACCATATCTTTGTTAGAAGTTGTTGTATCTTATGCAATAGAGAAATTTAATATGGATAGAAAGAAAGCTGTAGCTATTTGTACACTGCTTATAACTATATTGGGAGTATTTGCCTCTCTCTCTAACGGGCCATTGTCAGGGGAAGTATTCTTCGGCAAAAACTTCTTTGACTTTTTAGATTATTTAACAGCTAATTATTTCTTGACTATTGCAGCGTTCATAACTAGTTTGTTTGTAGGATGGAAATTAGATAAGAACATCATTAAAAATCAATTGACCAATGAAGGTAGCATAAATGCAGGATATATGGGAATTTTCTATTTTATATTAAAATTTATTGCACCTATTGCTATAATTATAGTATTTTTAGCTGGAATAGGATTGATATAAGGCCTTAAATTAGGCCTTATATTTTTTCTTGAACTTATGTATAAATAAAGTCATCACATAATCTAAAGCTAAAAAGACAGGTTGAAGTAATATAAATATCTGCATTAGAGGCATTTGTATATTTGTAGGAGTAGAAATAAAGAGCCCATATATTTTATATGAGATAAATAATGCTAAATTAAAATATAGAAGTTTTAGAATTATTTCAAAGGGAGTTTTGCCCATTTTTTCTATATAGTTTTTTATGATCCCATAGGGGCCAAAAAAGAGGATATAAGAC
>JAKPAR010000195.1 GCA_029779375.1 Bacillota bacterium
TTTTATGGAACTTGGTACAATATAGGTTTTAATTCTATTTTCTTCTATGGTTCTTGGCACATAAAGCCATTCTCCATTGATAAATTTATATATGCCACCAGTATCAGGTCCATAGTATTCAAAAGATAATTCTATTTTTTTATCTTTGTTGAATTCTTTTATACTATTTAAAACTTTTATATTGTAAATTTCTGAAGCAGCAATTAAATTCTCATTAGCTTTCACATTTTCATTTTTGCCATCATTGTACAGTTTAAGCAATACATCATTGAAATAAGTTCCACTTGGAATAGCTATTTTAAGCTTCTTATCTTCAGATTCTATTTCCCTACCACTAATAGGTACTACTACAGTTTCAGCTAAGATTAAAGCTTTTTCTTTATTTAATTTTTGATAAGTCTTTATATAGGCCTCTTCAAACCCATCTCTATATCCACTTATGAACCCATCTCTATACCTTTCATTGTCCAAATATAAATCGTATTCATAAATGAGTTCTGAATTGGATTTGAAATGTTTCGATATATCATTTTTTTGTCTCAAAAAATAGTCATTTTGTGCTGCTTGTTCTCCTATTTTAGTTCCTACTTCTTTTCCATCTTCATAAGCAGTCTCACTTTTCAATTTATTTAAATCCACATTTCCCTCTCTAAATCCCTCACTATAAGCTTTTTCATAGGCATTTTTAAATCCTGTCAAAAAACCATCTACATATTTTTCTGAATCTCTGTTTAATACAAATTCCCTTCTAATTTCTCCTTGAGAAGGAAAATTCCTATTCCAATTGCTTGTTTTGCCCTCAGAATAATCTTTTCTCCCATTAATTTTTCCAAACATTTCTCCAAAAATAGTTCCATCTTTTATACCTTCATCATAAGAAATTTTTTGAGGTTCTAAATTTGCCTCTCTATAAGATTCTTCATAAGATTTTTGAAAGCTTTCTTTAAAATCTTTCAAAAAACTATTTCTATATCCAATTGTCTCCAGATCTAAATTGAACATATTTATAATAGTCTTATCTGTTGGTTTGGCCTTGGACCAGTTGTTTTTTTTGCCTTCAAAAAAATCTCTTTGTCCATATACTTGGCCTAGCAAAAGGCCAAAGCTTTGTCCATAATTCGTTTTTTCATTTTTTTCTTGTTTTTTATCTGTATTTGTACTTATACTTCCAGAAGTATATCCTTCTAAATATCCTTTTATATATCCAGCCTTGTAATTAGCCACTATATTTGACATGACAAGCTTATCATCCTTGTATTCTTTGTACATACTCTCTATTTCTGAATCCTTAGGCATATCTCTATTGTAATCACTAGTAAGCTCTTTGTTTTTATCTAAATAGCCTGCTATATTCCCATGATTATATCCTGTTTCTCTTGCCTCTTCATATGCTTTGTCATATTTATCCTTTTCATCTGCATATATAGGCATGGAAAATGCAAAGGATAAAAATATACTTAAAGCTAAAAACAAACTAATTTTTTTCATTTTCATCACCTTTTCTATTATTTAGGTATAACCAATATCCTCTCAGGTCTTAAATCTTTGTTTCCTGAAAGATCATTTGCATTCATTATGATTTTTTTCTTTGAAGTTCTTCCATAATATTTCATAGCTATAGATTCAAGAGTATCTCCTTCTTTAACAATATAAAAAGTATAGCTACCCTCATAAGTACTATCTTTTTCTTCAATTTGTGGATATACACATTCCATTCTATCTAAAAGTACCACTCCAAAATCTTCTCTGCCATTTGCCAATTCTAAATACATCTTGTCCAATTTTAGAGGATACATATTCAAATCTTCTGGTGGCTTTGCCTCTATGTACTTCCAACCAATCCAGCTTATACCCTTCAAAACTTCCAAATCAATTTTTTCTCCCATTTGGCCTTCAAATCTAATCCCTAATGTAACAGGTGAATATCCATATGAATACATCCAAAATCCTATATCGTCTGGCGGATATTTAAAATTTATATTTCTCTCTCTAAAATCCAAATA
>JAKPAR010000197.1 GCA_029779375.1 Bacillota bacterium
AATTTTTCCTAAGTTTAATTCTATCTTCTTTAGAAAGGACTCCAAAGACATACTTAAAATATTCAAGTCTTCTTAAGTCATCTATATTTACATCTACATCTTTTATATACACAAAATTCCTATAAAATTCATCTATCTGATTTAATTCTTGTTTTAGAGAATTTATTTCCCTATAAGGCTTCATCAATTTATCATATACTATATTTATAGATTCAATAGCTTCATCTAAATCATATTTTTCATTCAAGCAAAGTGGGTTTAATTTTATATTTCCTCCATATATATCCTTAAATTCTTCTATCTTATCCATACAATCTTTACAATATTTTTTGTTTTCAAAAGTCGTAATAGAATTTAGTTCTATAACTTTTTCTACATTCCTATCATCTACATTGAACATAAAGCTATTTTCTTCTATTTGTTTTAGAGCATTGACAAGACTCACTTTCCCCGACAAGATCAAATCCTTCACTACATTGTCAACTTCATCTATATCCCCTACAATACTCATCATAGACATCTTTTCCACTGCCATTAGACATCACTTCCTTCAATTTTCCTTACAAGATATTTTTTTCCCTCATTTAAATCGAGCCCATATCTTATAGCTTCTATGGTTGAATATAAATCCCTCATCTCATACTCTAATAGATGAATATAAGCCATAGCAACTGTAATATCCATTTTCCCCTTTCTATAGAGTTCTATAAACTGAAAATAGATGTATCTTTCAATTCTTCTCTCCATAAATAAGTCTACATCTTGCTGAGTATCAAACAAAAAATTATATTTTGAATTAAGTACTTTTTCTATAAACTTATCTTCTTCTAAATAGCAAAATTCTCTTATGTCTTTAAAATTGTATTTATAGCCACCTTCAATAGTATAATTTATTAGTTCTTCTGGAAGCAGTTTATAGTATTTAATTCCCCTATATATCCATTCTAAATTAAGCAAATCAATATTTTTACCAAGAAAATCTTCAAACATTTTTGAATCCAATTTATCCAGTTTTAATCCTTGCTTCTTTATAGTTTGAAAATAAAATCTATCTAAATTCATCTCCATATAAAACAAAAGTCTTCTGTCTTCTTTTCTTAAATAAGGTTTTAATATTTCATAATATATGGTCCCACTTAAATTTTCCACAAACTCTTCAATATCCTTTGAACTAGATAATTTTTCATAATTTAAAACTCTAAATTTGGCAGGATATACAGTGTGATTTACTAATTTTTCAATATCTTCACCTTTAGAAAGCACTCTAAGATAAAGTTTCAAGTCTTCTATTTCATATCGCATAAAAATTGATCTAAATAATTTTTTATACTCCCCATTAAAATAATGGAGCAATTTTTCATATTGAAATAAAACATATGCTTTTATCAACTGTTCCAATTCTCTTCTATGAATATTATTTATATTTACTTCCTTTAAAATCACTTCATAGTTTGTATTTTCTCTTAAGTAAGAAGCCAATTCTTCTATGGATTTACATTTAAACAGATTTATAAAATCTTCATCTGTAAGAAGATTCCCATTTAGCACTCTTATTTTAGTATTTATTGCTGCAAATCTTCTTTCATTTCCCATGCTTTCAACCCCTTACTTCTTAATATCAAATATTTGTATAAAAAGCTCATCTTCTATTTTCTCTTTTTCATCTTCATAAATTTTTTCAATCCTTCTATATACAGCCTCTCCCCTATCTGTAATTTTTTTAGCCTCTTCTTCTCCTTTCATTGCCAATTTATTATATATTTCCTTGCCATCTTTTTTAGCTTTTTCTATTATCTCTGTTTCTATATCATTCATTGCTTGCTTGAGTTTCTTTTCATTTTCCCTTTTTATCTCTTCAGTTTTATTTCTAATTTCTATAGCTTCTTTATCAATATCAATTATTTTATTTATGATATCTTCCATTTTTATCACCCCATGACTACTTGATTATACTCTTAATATATTTGTTGTAAAATTACATTTTATGTATTAATTAGCCTTTATAAAGGTTTTTATACCATTTAATCTTATTCTTTGAAATAAAACATATATTATTGCAATAAATCTTTAATTATCAAACTAAATTGCAATTTCTTATTTTTAAAAAAACACCCTCTTTCGAGGGTGTTTTCTAACTAAAGCTTCATTCCACTTTTAAATGCTTCAATATTTACTTCATGAACTCTTTCAGGTAAATTCTCTTTGATAAGTTTTATCCAATCTATATTTTCAAGTTCTAATGCCTTTACAAGGCAACCCAACATTACAATGTTTTGAGCTTTTACTTCTCCTAAATCTTCTGCTACTTTTCTTGCATTTATAACCTTTATATTTTCAACTTCTTTTTCCAATGCTTCTATGACGCCATCTGGATATTTTTCTTTTCCAGCAAGTACTGGCAGTGGATACATTTCTACATCATTAACTATAAGTTTCCCACCTTTTTTCAGTTGATTTAAATATCTTGCTGCTTCTATCTTTTCAAAGGCTATCATAACATCTGCTTCACCTTCTCCAATAGATGGTGAATATACTTTTTCGCCAAATCTTATTTGAGTAGTTACACTTCCTCCTCTTTGAGCCATTCCGTGAATTTCTGACATTTTCACATCATAACCTTCAGCTATTAGGCCTTGAGAAAGAATTTTCGATACCAATATAGTTCCTTGTCCACCAACTCCTACCAACAATAAGTTCTTAACCATATTATTCACCTACCCTTTCTATAGCATCAAATGGACAAACTTGCTTACAAATAGTACATCCATTGCAAAGGGATTTGTCTATACTTACTACATTGTCCTTCACAGATATAGCTGGACAACCAATTTTTAGACAAGTCTTACACTTTCTACATTTTTCCTGATTTACTTCACAATACATATCTTTTCTTCTTCTTTGAACTTCCTTGATAAGTGCACAAGGTTGTTTTGTAATGATGACAAAAGGTTCTGTAGCTTCATAAGCATCTTTTACAGCAGCATTTGTTTGCTCCAAATTGTAAGGATCTACTACTCTTATGTTTTCATCTTTTATGCCCACAGCTTTAACTATAGATTCAATATCGACTATTTGAGTAGCCTCTCCCATCAAAGTCTTTCCTGTTCCTGGATTTTCTTGATGTCCAGTCATAGCTGTAATTCTATTATCAAGTATAACCATTACCATATTTGTCTTGTTATAAACTGCATTTACAAGGCCAGTCATTCCTGAATGGAAGAAAGTTGAGTCTCCAACAAATCCAAATACCTTTTTATCTCTTCCTGCTATCTTAAAGGCCTTCTCAAATCCCAATCCTGCACTTATTCCTGCACCCATACAGATAACTGTATCTCCAACATTTAGTGGTGGTGCCATGCCAAGAGTATAGCAGCCTATATCACTTGTAACTACTATGTCTTTAAGTTTGCTTACAGCATAGAATATTCCTCTATGAGGACATCCAGCACAAAGAGCAGGTGGCCTAGAAGGAACTTGTACATCTGCATGATAAGTTTCTCTTTTTTCTTCTTTAACTAATGCCTTTCTAATAATATCTGGGCTCAATTCCCAACATATTGGAATGAAATCTTTTCCTATACATTCTATTCCAAGTGCTTTCACAGTATTTTCAATATATGGTTCATTTTCTTCTATCACATATACTTTATCTACAGCTTTTGCAAATTTAACTATCATTTCCTCTGGAAGTGGATAAGTAAAACCTATCTTTAAATATGAAGCATTGTCTCCAAATACCTC
>JAKPAR010000213.1 GCA_029779375.1 Bacillota bacterium
ACATCAACAATATCCTGACTTCCTACTTCCCCAGCAACTCCAATTTTTTGCATAACCTGTTTTACCCCTTCTATGCTATTGTGACTAGTTGCTTTTGTTTTAGATTCTTTAGGCTCCAAAGAAAACAATTGTTGAATTTGATCTAGCTTTTTTTTCATATCAACTTTTTCTTCAACTTTTTTTATTACAGTTTCAACTTCAATAGCATTTACAGGCTTTGAGATATAGTATTCTATGCCACTTTCATAAGCTTTAGCAATCATATCTTTAGAAGATACTTGGGATATCATGATATAGTGGATATCAGGATGTATGGCTTTTACTTCTCTTGTCAAATTGATACCATCTTTGCCAGGCATGAGCAAGTCCACCAGAACAATATCTGGCTTTAGAACTATTATCTCCTTTAAACCATTTGCTCCATCAGTAGCTTTTCCTACTACTTCTCCCAAATTTTTATCAACTATTATTTTTTCTAGTATTCTAATGATATTTTCATCATCTTCAACTATAAATATTTTTATTGCTACCTCACCTCCAAAGAATGTTTTGGTATGTATATATATATTGTAGTTCCCTTGCCTAATTGTGAACTTACCTTTAACCTGCCTTCCAATTGTTCTTCAACTATATGCTTGACTATGGAAAGTCCAAGCCCTCTATTTATTTCGCCTGTATCATAATTTATTTTAGTTGAATATCCAGGTGAAAAAATATGCTTTAAACCTTCTTCATCTATACCTGAACCATTGTCAGATACCATAAAAACATGTTCCCCATCGGCAATTCTGTAGGCAATACTTATTTTGCCATTTTTTTGTGTGTCAGGAATTGCATCTATGCTATTCATAATAAGATTGCGAAAAATTGACATAAGATAATAATGTTGTGAAGTATAGAAGTTTTCTTCTATGTCAATTTCAAGCTCAATATTTTTATTTAATCGCCTTATTTCTCTTTTCATGGTTTCAAATAAAATGTTTATGATATCTTTAAAACTCATTTTTTCATCTTTAAGTTCACTTTCTGTGATTTCCTTTATTCCCCTTATAGCCAAGCCATTTTCCTTTTTTATTTCATGTATATCCCGGGCAATATTTATTGATCTTTCTCCCCAACTATTCTCGTCCTCACCAGTATTTATCATTTCAAACAATTTATAAGAATCAGACATGACCTTCTCTATATTGTCCATGTTCTTTTCCATCCAATACATTTCTGTTTTTAATTGAGATGTAAGCCACAACAGTCTTTTATATCTTTCTTCATGCTCCTCTTTTATAAGTAGCATTTTATAATATTTAAACAAATTTAAAACTAACCAGGTTATACCAGAGCGTACTAGTGCTACAAGGAACAATGTAGAAGTGATTTGCCATGGAAAAGGACTAGCACCTATTATAGTTCTAATGAATATCTCTATAATATTAGCACCAAAATCACTAATGACCATAACGAGAAAAATATAATTTATATTTTTCTTGTTGTCTTCGTTTGTCAACAAATAATAGATAATAGCATAAAAAGTATAAAACAATATCTCTATTTGAAAAGATAATATTACATGATTAAAATTTCCCATTGTGAAATAATACAGTATTGATCTTAGAAGATTCACTATTATACCTGATAGTATTCCTGTTGGAACTGGTTTTAAATCTTCATAATAAAAAAGAAATATCACATAAAGTATTATACCCGCTGAAACTCTAAAATCACTGCTAACTAATCCTATATTTACTTGAGAAGCCAACGCAACTAAAATAGAAACAAAAAACATTCTTTTTAAATTCTTCACATAATTCACCTTCTTGGCCTAAAATAATTGAATTATTTTTTTCTTTTATATATTCCATTGTTTCTTTCCATAAGGTCAAAACCTATTAAATCTCTTCTTATTGTACAGAAATCGTCATGAAAATCAGCAATTATCAGATTGACTTCTTTTTCTGTATACTCTCTATCTTCTTCAAAACTTTCTGCTATTTTTTCTAAAACAATTTGTCTTTTCTTTTTCTGTACTGGTATTTCTTTTAATTTGCCATATTTGAAAAAAGAATCTATGACTTTTTCTCTATATTTTTGTTCTCTTTGATTTAATATTTCTTCTTGTCTTCTATCATCTTTTACTAAATCTTTAAGAGTCATTGAAAAAATTTCTTCATTTATACTATAAACTGTATAATACTGCTCTTTTTTAGAAGATACAATATTTGCATCCATTAATTTTTTTAAGTGAAAAGATACTGTTGAAGTAGATAATTCCAATCTTTCAGCCAACAATTCAACATACATAGGCTCTATCATCAAACTGTTTATAATCTTTAGTCTGGAATTGTCAGATAAACATTTGAAAATCTCCAATGAATTCAAAATATCACCCCTCAATTGATATCTATTTTATCACAATATTTTTTAAATTGCTTTTTCAAATTTTCTGCTTCCTCAATTTTTATTTCTTCTATTATAACTTCTTTTTCTTTGCCAAATTCTAGAGCTTTGTCTTTATTTATATACCAAGGCTTTGTTATTTTATCAAAAAAACCTAAATATTTTTCTTTTAAAGCTATAGGATCTTTTGCACCATTGCAACTAATATTGAACATTTTAGAAAATATTTCAATGATATTAAGCTTTATCTTTTCTAAATTAGCTTCATCTATTCTTTCTTGTTTTTGCAAATTTGATACTGTGTCCTTGGTGTTTTCTTCTTCTTCTTTAAGAAAAGTTAAATAATTATCTTTTAGCCAGTTTATATCTCCCATTTCTATCCCTCCCATATTTTGTACTATTATTCTACAATACTTTAAATATTATTTCAACATTTATCTATTTAATTTTTAAGATTTGTTTCTATGATTATAAAATTAGATTGCTTTTTTGTGTAGACTGTGCTAAATTTATATTGATATGTATCAAAATAAATTTATTTAGGAGGAATTAAACATGGATTTTGTAACTCTCATACCAAATATTTGTGAAGGGCTCCCTTTTGAAAAAAAAGATTGTGTTTTATTGAATTTTTGGGGTGACAATGAAGACTTGGAAATTTTAGACTCAATTTCAGAATGTTTAAGTAAAAAAGGTGTTATCCCTTTTAAACACCATTGCTCAAATTCTTTTTTTAAAAATGTAGTTCTCAATTTAATTGAAAATAATCAGGAATTCCCTGAAAAATATTTTGAGTATCTATCTTCTTTCAGGTATGTAATAGATATATTTATGTATACACCAAGTTTACCTAATGGAATTTCTAAGGAAAATATACCTAAATACAAGAAATATTTATCCCAATTGTTCACTGCTTTAACTGAAGATAAAAAATATTATATACAACTTACTGTTCCTACAGAGATAAATGCTCGCAATGCTGGTTTAGATTTTGATATTTATAATTCTTTGATATGCAATGCTTTAGATGTAGACTTTAATGAATTAAAAAAAACCTGCAAAAAACAAATTGAAGAGCTTAAAGATAAAAATAGTGTGAAAATAATTACTGGAAAAAAGTATTCTTTAAAATTAGATTTTAATGACAGAAAGTGGTATGTAGATGATGGCTGTGGTGATTTTCCTTCTGGGGAAGTTTCTATAGCACCTATAGAAAATAGTAGCAATGGAGATTTGCTAGTTCCTATAATCAATTTAAGAGAAAAAATATATAAAGATGTACTCATGACTTTTGAAAATGGTAAACTTATAAAATGTTCTTCCAAAGAATTAGATAAGTTTTTTAATTCATTGCCTGAAAATTATAAAATTCTATGTGAATTTGCAATCGGACTAAATCCTAAAGTCAAAGAATTAACAGGATTTACACTTGTTGATGAAAAAGCTTTGGGTACTTATCATATAGGAATTGGAATGAATTATCTATCTGGTGGAACAAATAACTGTCCATTTCATATGGATTTTGTGTTTTATTGTGATGAAATTGTTTTTAATTAAATGCTATAAATACTGGTATTACAAACATGACATACTTATATTTTAGTTTTTGACATATATTTAACATATTTGTAACTCTATAAATGCTATAATAAATTTGGGTTATAATAATATATAATAGCTAGATAGGAGGATGCTCATGACATTTGTATTGCCAAAATTCACACCACCAGATTTTACTTCTGAAAAATTTGCAAATGCAAAGGAAATTCGTGTTGAAGAAGTAAAGAAAAATGGGGTTGCCCCAAGTGGTTTTTATCTTACTAGTCATATGCCTACTTATTATCATTATAATAATAAGTGGATTTTACCTGAACACAATTCTCAAAACTGTGTTGCAGTACTTCACGATGATACTATAATCATAAAGGAGCTTAACGATTTAGTCGTTGGGGAAAAGGTAGTCATGGGGAAAAAATCTGACGGATCCAATGGAGTTGTAATATATAAGGAAGGATTTGATGAGTCGGTTATCTCTACTCCAGGAAGATCTGTTGAAACTTCTTTTACTGATGACTACGAATACTTATTTGAACTAATGCGTCATGAAAAAGAAAATGGCGGATATATAGTATGGGTACTAGGCCCTTCTGTTGTATTTGACTATGACACCAGAATTGGTCTGTCAGAACTTGCTGAAAATGGATATGTTCAAGCCCTTTTAGCAGGGAATGCAATGGCTACTCATGATTTAGAAGGCGGATATTTAGATACTGCCCTTGGCCAAAATATCTATACACAAGAATCTGTACCAATGGGACATTACAATCATTTAGATTTGCTAAATGAAGTAAGAAGAGCGGGATCCATTGATAAATTTATTGCTGATGGCAATGTAAAGGACGGTTTCATGAAGACATTGACCAAATTGGATATACCTTATGTACTGGTTGGTTCTGTTAGAGATGATGGCCCACTTCCAGAAGTATATCACAATGTATCACAAGGTCTACGTGCCATGAAAGAACAAACTGACAAAGCTACTCTTATTATATGCTTGGCTACTATGCTTCACTCTGTAGCAACTGCAGAATTAGCTTCAAGCTATAGAATCAGAAAAGACGGTACTATTGCACCTGTATTTATGTATACAATAGATGTAACAGAAAATGTGGTAAACAAAGTTGCACAGGCTAGGGAGTATATTGCTGTAAAAACTCTTGTCACAAATGTTCAAGATTTTGTTGTAAATGTACAAAGAGCACTTTTGCAACCAGTTGACAATTTTGAAGTAGAACAAGTTGCAGTTGATATGCATGAATATATTGAAAATACTACAGAAGAAAAATTAAAATCTGTAAATAGATTAAATATTGACTAGGAGGAATATTATGACATTTGATATGCCAAAATTTACACCGCCAGATTTTAGTCAGGAATTCTTCGTCAATGCTCCAAATGCAACTTTGGTAGAAGTAGAAAAGGACGGAGTAGCTCCTGCAAACTACCATGCACTTTCTGTTTTTCCAGAATATTTTAAGATAAATGGCAAATGGGTGTTAGCTACACAAAGTAGGATGGATACGGTTTGTGTAGCTAATGATGAACCGGGAAATGAATCTGTAAATATAGTTGAATTTAGGAATCTAAAAGTTGGTGACAAAGTAGTTGTAGGAAGAACGGAAGATGGAAGTGAAGGCATATATATGTATACTCAAGGATTTATAGAAGAATCCAAAGATGCTGACACTTTTGCATTCCGTAGTGGTAGATCAAGGGAAACTGCTTTCTCTATTGATTATGATAGACTTTATCAAATACTTGCAAATGAAAAAGAAAATGGTGGATATATTACTTGGGTTTTAGGAACTGCTGTAAGTTTAGACCGAGGTTCAAGGGATGCTATGGCACAGCTTGTAAGAAATGGCTATGTTGATGCTATTATATGTGGTACAAGTTTTGCTGCCTTTGACTTAGAATGTGCTACATTTGGTACTACTTGGGGACAAGAAACCTTCATAAAAGAGCAAAATACCCTTGATAATTATTATGAGACAATAAATATGGTCAGAGAAGCCGGTTCTATGGAAGAATTTGTGAAATCAGGAAGACCTAAAGATGGAATTATGAAGGCCTGTGTAGAATGCGGTGTGCCTGTTATAATTGGTGGTACAATCAGAGACAGATTTGGTTTACCTGAAACATATGACAATGTATATGAAGCTCAAGATGCTATGCGTAAGCATATTCGTAAGACTTCAACTGTAGTTATGGTATCTGCAATATTATTTACTATAGCTACTGGAAACATGACTCCTTCCTACAATGAATTTGACGGAGTTATACGCCCTGTTTATATGTATACTGTAGATATACAAGAATTTGCTGTAAATAAATTGTCTGATAGAGGAACCCTTACAGCTACATCTGTTGTTACAAATACTCAAGACTTCATAAAAAATATAGGAAGAGCTTTGACATAAAAAGTATAGCTATTGGATTTCCCAATAGCTATACTTTTTCACATATTTATATAGAAAGTCATCATCAATTACAACTCATAGGGCTTCTTAACCCCTTCAACTAAGGTTCCTTCGAATTTCTCCTTACCTCTTAATATTCTTTATGGAACATTTTCTTTAGATATACATAAAATCTCTGAAATTTCTTTATTGGTGTATCCCTGTTAATACTTTAATCTTAATACAATTAAATAGTTTATAGGTAATTTAAAAATAGCTTTTTCTTATTCAAACATTGATAAATATATAATCATACTGACGGCCTTACTGTCGCACATAGAATACTAGATTGCCATTTTTGCTGTCTATGATGACTTTTTGATTGAATTCTATTTCATCTCTAAGAATCATTCTTCCTATTTCGGTTATGATATTTTTTTCTATGAACCTTTTTATAGACCTTGCACCATAGTAGATAGAATAGGCTTCATCTATTATGTGTTGAGTAGCACTTAAAGTCAATTCTACAGATACTCTTCTATCGCTTAAATCCTCATTTATTTCTTCTATATTTATATTTATAATCTTCACTATATCTTCTTTACTTAATGGCTTGAATAAAACTATATCATCTAGTCTATTTAAAAATTCAGGTTTGAAAATTTCTCTTATCTTTTTCATGACTGTTTCTCTAACTTTTTCATCTATTTCAACTTGAGAATCCAAGCCTTTTATTATGTCTTCGGAACCAATATTAGAAGTCATGATGATAATTGTGTTTTTAAAGTCTACTACTTTCCCCCTATTGTCAGTAAGTCTTCCATCATCTAATATTTGAAGTAAAATATTAAATACATCACTATGAGCTTTTTCAATTTCATCAAATAGTACTACAGAATAGGGTTGTCTTCTTACTGCTTCTGTAAGTTGTCCTCCCTCATCAAATCCTACATATCCTGGAGGTGCTCCAAGAAGTCTTGAAACTGAATTTTTTTCCATGTATTCACTCATATCAAGTCTAATGAGATTTTTTTCGTCATCAAACATTGTCTCTGTGAGAACTTTGGCAAGGTATGTTTTCCCAACTCCTGTAGGTCCAAAAAACATAAATGAACCAACAGGTTTTTGACGTTTTCTCACTCCTGACCTAGCCCTGATGATGGCATCTGTCACTGCACTTACAGCTTCATCTTGACCTATTATTTTTTTATGAAGGACTTTGTCTAAGTTCAATAGCTTTTCCTTTTCAGTTTCTGTTAGTTTACTTACCGGTATACCTGTCCATTTAGATACTACCTCTGCTATTTCATCTTCGGTTACTTCTTCTTTTATGTCATAGGTATGGGGAATATTTTTAAGCTCTTGTTCTTCTCTCTCCAATTTTTTAAGCTTTATATATTTTAATTCAGAAACCTTTTCAAAATTGTTTTCTCTACTGGCTTCATCTATTTGTTTTTTTACTTCATCAATTTGATGTTTTATTTCTTTAGTTCTATCTACTATTTTTTTGTCTTCAATCCATTTTTCATATTCTATATTGTAGATATCATTTAATTCTTTTATTTTTTCTTCTATTTCTTTGCATCTTAATTTTGATATTTCATCATCTTCTTGCCTTATAGATACTTTTTCCATTTCCAATTGCAAAATTCTTCTCTGCATTTCGTCTAATTCATGTGGAAGAGCATCTATGCTTGTTCTCACCATCGAAGAAGCCTCGTCCATGAGGTCAATAGCCTTATCTGGCAAAAATCTATCTGTAATATATCTATCTGACAATTCAGCACAGGCAATAACAGCTTTGTCTGAAACTCTTATACCATGATGCATTTCATATTTTGCCTTTATCCCTCTTAAGATAGAAATAGTTTCTTCTACACTAGGTTCAGTAACTAATATCTTTTGAAATCTTCGATCTAATGCACCGTCTTTTTCTATATATTCTCTGTATTCATCAAAAGTAGTTGCTCCAATGGTCAAAATCTCACCTCTGGCAAGCATTGGCTTAAGCATATTGGAGGTGTCTAATCCTCCTTGTCCATTTCCTGCACCAACAACTGTATGCAATTCATCAATAAATAGAATGATTTGTCCATTAGAAGCTTCAATTATTTTTAAGACTTCTTTGAGTCTTTCTTCAAATTCACCTCTAAATTTAGCTCCTGCTATAAGGGCTCCCATATCTAGTGCATAAATAGTCCTATCTTTAAGAGTCTCTGGTACATCATTTCTAACTATCCTTTGGGCTAATCCTTCTACAATTGCAGTTTTCCCAACTCCAGGTTCTCCTATGATGACAGGATTGTTTTTGGTTCGCCTCGACAATATCCTTATCATCCTGTTTATCTCATCATCTCTACCTATGACTGGATCTAAGTCACCATTCTTTGCCTCACGAGTTAAGTCTCTGCCATATTTTTCTAGTACTTTGGCAATTCCTTCTGGATGATTGTCAGTAACTCCAATGGTTGATCTATATTTTAAAACTCTTTCTCTAAAGTCGTCATATTCAATATTGTATTTTTCAAAAATACTTTGACTGGTTATTTTATTTTCTTTTAGAATGGCTAAATATATTTGTTCTACATTTATATAGGAATCATACATACCTCTTGACAATTCTTCAGCCACAAGTAATATTTTCTGAGCTGTCCTGTTATAAAACAATTTGGTCAAACCATCTTGACTTTTCAATTTATCTAAAGCTTCATCTATGTCCTTGGTATATGAAAATATATCGACACCCATTTCCTTCAATATATCGACTACTATTGAATTTTTTTGTTGTACCAAGGCCCTATGTATATGCAATTCTGTTAGTTCACTATTCCCTTTTCTTATGGCTATATTTTGAGCTTCTTGCATCACTTGTATAGTATCATCAGAAAACTTTCTTGTGTTCATTGATCCACTCTCCTTTAAATATGAGCTGTATATATATTATAGCAAAATATTGGTACCACGTGCCAATATTTAAATTTAGTGACTATATGTTGGTCTATAGAATATATCTATGATAAAGTTCATGAGTATAGATATATTCTATTTGATTGATTTTATTCTTGATGCTAATGTAATATAGGATGTGATTAAAGGAGGAGGAATATTATGAATATGAAAAAATTTGTAGCATTTTTGTTAATTTTTACTTTATCTCTTAGTTTGGTTGCTTGTGGAAAATCAGAGCAAAAGGAAAGTTCTGATGATTCATCTACACCAGTTGAGGAAACTAAGGATAAGCCTTTTGAAGGAACAACCTTAAGTGTTTTACTTGCTTATGGTGGAGCAGAAAATAGTTTTGATAAGTTTACTGAAGAAACTGGAATCAAGGTTGAATATTTAGAAATGTCAACTGGTGCTGCTCTTGCTAAATTACAAGCTGAAGATGGAAAAACAGAAGCTGATATTTGGTTTGGTGGTGGTGTTGATAGTTATCTAAATGCTAGAGATTTAGGTTATCTTGAAGCTTATAAATCCCCAAATGCTTCAGCTATCAATCCACAATACAATGACAAAGATGGATATTATTCTGGTCTTGCATTGGTTCCAGCAGGATGGATAGTTAATGAGGATCTTCTAAAAGAAAAAGGGCTTGAAGCACCAAAGACTTGGGAAGACTTAGCTGATCCAAAGTATAAAGGCGAAGTAATCATGGCTGATCCTTCTATATCAGGAACTAACTATGCAATTGTTAGTGGTCTTATTCAAGCTTGGGGAGAAGAAAAAGCTTGGGATTATTTTGAAAGATTAAATAAAAATATTGATTTCTTTGCAAAAGGTGGCGGAGAACCTCTTGAAAAAGTTGCAGCTGGAGAATTTGCAATTGGTATAGTAGCAATAACTGGTGGTACTTATAGCGTAGGAGAAACTAGTCCTACATCTGTAGTATATCCTGAAGATGTAATTCCTTGGACTCCAGCACCAATTGCTATATTTAAAAATACAAAAAATCTTGAGGCAGCTAAAGTATTTGTAGATTGGTATCTATCCAAAGAAGGTCAAGAAGTATTAAGAGAAGCTGATGCTAGAATCATGGCTAGAGATGATGTAGACGCTCCTGAACTTATGAAGGATTTAGATAAGAGTAAACTAATAGATTTCAATTTAGAGTTAATGGGAAGTCAAAGAGATGAAATTTTAGCAAGATGGAAGGAACTAGTAGGTGAAAAGTAATATTACAAATGAGGAAAGGGCAAATTTGGCCCTTTCCTTTGACTCTATATTGGATAAATTTATTTTTTGGATTGTAGTTATTAGTTTACTCCTTTTTATCTTATATCCAGTTGTAATGGTTATTTCAACTAGTTTTTTTTATAGAGGTACTTTTACTTTAGATAATTATAAAAATTTACTGAACTCTAACAATCTCAAGTTAATTAAGGATAGCTTATTTGTAGCTAGTATCTCTTCGATTTTATCAACTATTTTTTCATTTTGTATAGCTCTTTTTACCTTTGTTGAAAGAAAAAAAATTAAAAAACTTATTTATAGAGCACTTATGTTATCTATGATATCACCACCTTTTGTTTCTTCTTTGGCCTTGATTATTCTATTTGGACGTCGTGGAATCATTACCCACAATTTATTGGGACTAAGTGTGAACCCTTATGGATGGCAAGGTATTGTGCTATTGCAAACCTTAGGTGGAATACCATTATCTTCTATAATGCTTATTTCTGCACTACATTCAATTGATACTAGGCAGATATTAGCTTCTAGAGATCTTGGGGCTACAACTACACAAACTATAAAAAATATTGTCATACCTGCAATTTTTCCTACTATATTATCTGTATTGTTTTTAAGTTTTACAATGAATTTAGCTGATTTTGGAACTCCTATAATCATCGGAGGAAAGTTTAAAATGCTTGCTACAGAGACTTATATGACTATATTCTCTAGTGGGGATTTAGGAAAAGCTGCAGCTATGTCTATACTATTAATTCCACCAGCTATACTTTCATTTGTATTTTATCGCAAAAACATAACGAATATTGACAACAGAGCAACTGGCACCAAAGCTCTTGGTAGTGAAAACTATGATTTTCAGCTTCCTATTTGGTTGAAATTTGTATTGACTTTCATCACAGTTTCTTTTTTCATAATAGTGGTACTTAAATATGGTAGTATAATTTTATCTGCCTTTTCCATAAATACTTCAGGAAAATTAACTTTTACTTTAAAGCACTTTGAAGAAGTCAAATTTGCATATACTCCTGCTTTTTTAAGAAGCATAATCTTTGCAGTGATAGCAGGATTTGTATCATCTGTGATAGGTATTTTGTTGTCATATTATACTCACAGGAGAAAAATCAAAGGGATGAGTTTTATTGAATTTGTCTCTGCATTGCCATATATTATACCTGGTATTTTCTTTGGACTAGGATATATAGTTGGATTTAACAAAGAACCTTTATTGCTTACAGGAACTACTGCAATTGTCATATTGAACTCGACTTTTAGACATATATCAGTAGCAAATAAAGCTACCAACGCTGCATTTACTACAATTGATACTAGAATAGAAGATGCTTCCAGAGATTTAGGAGCATCAAAGTTTAAAACTATTACGAACATTATATTTCCTCTTTTGAGACCTGTTTTTCTTACTAGTTTTATAAATACCTTTACAGCTTGTATGACTACTGTTGGAGCTATTATATTTTTAGTATCACCTAAAAATGTAGTTGCATCCATAGTCATGTTCAAAAACATTACCAATGGACAATATGGACCTGCTTCTGTAATGGCCAGCATATTGATTTTAATCACTGTGAGTGTAAATTTAATTGCTATAAAGCTATTGAATACAAAGGAGATGTACTGATGTTTTTAAAATTGGTAAATTTAACTAAAATGTTTGATGGGGAAAATGGAGTTAAAAATATAAATATAGATGTAAATGAAGGCGAATTTATAACTATTTTAGGCCCTTCTGGCTGTGGCAAAACTACTACGTTAAATCTCATTGGCGGATTTTTAAAAGCTGATAGTGGACAAATTCTTCTTGAAGGAGTGGATATAAAAGATTTGCCACCAGAAAAACGTCCGGTTTCTACGGTTTTTCAAAGCTATGCTCTATTTCCTCATATTAATGTGGTGGAAAATGTTAGTTA
>JAKPAR010000130.1 GCA_029779375.1 Bacillota bacterium
GTACAGAATTGTGTTCCATCGAAGTTGTAATCACGTGATCTCCTGAATTTAGTAATCCTTTTATCCCTAAATTTAAGCTATCAGTACAATTGTAGGTAAATATTATATTCATTGGGTTTTTTATATTAAACAAATTCGATATAACTTCTCTAGTCTCATATATTCCTCTACCAGCTTTTAAAGCCAATTTATGACCTGATCTTCCTGGGTTTGCACCATAATTTCTCATAACGTTAAAAACACTTTCATATACTCTTTCTGGTTTAGGAAAAGAAGTAGCAGCATTATCAAAATAAATCATATCTTCACCCCCAAGATGACTAATTATTTTTATTATACCATATTATATGCTATTGGAACTTTAATTTTTAAAAACAAAAAAAATAGAAAAAACAGTTAGAAATAAATTTCAACTGTTTTCTTAGAATTTTTTTTAAATTGTATCATTCATAATTATTTTGATAGCATTGCATTGTTCTGCATCTTATAAATTTATATAGAAATATCTATGAATTTAAATTCATTTACATAAAACAGCCCTAAATCTGTAACTTTTATCTCTGGTATAACTGGAAGTGCAATAAAAGCTAATGTCATAAATGGATCTATTTCTCTATTAACTTTAAGTTTATCATAAGCAATATTTAGCATCTCTTTTAATGAATTGTTTACCACCTCAAGAGTTTCTTCTGACATGAGTCCAGCAATGGAAAGCGGAAGACTTTTAAGTACCTTGCCATTAGAAACCATAGTTATTCCACCACCTATTCTCTCAATTTCCTTTATAGCCATGAGCATATCAAAATCATTATCGCCTATAACTATTATATTATGTGAATCATGAGCTATAGTAGATGCAATAGCACCCTCTTTTAGTCCAAAATTTTCAACTAAACCTAAGCCAATATTTCCAGTAGCCTTGTGTCTTTCTATGACAGCAACTTTTAAAATATCTTCATCACTATATTGAAATTTCCCATCTTTAACTTGAACTATTCTTTCTCTTTTTTCAGTAAATAAACTATGAGAATTAAGCTTTATGACATTTACCTTATTTGATTTTAGCTCTATATCAAGTTCTTTTAAGGAAATAGCTTTCATATTGACTGAATTTGCAACTTTGTCTGTACTTGATGGTATAACTTTAAATAGTGGTTTTTTATCTTCTCCTACTATATTGCCATTTTTGAACACTTTTAGTATATTAAAATCCTTCAAATTATCAACTACTACCAAATCCGCTATATATCCTGGTGCTATAGCTCCTCTATCTCTTAAGCCATAACATTCTGCTCCATTTAATGTAGCCATCTTTATAGCATCTATTGGATCTATCCCATTTTTAATTGCAAGTTTAATATTGTAATCTATATGTCCATCTTTTAAAATATCTTCTGGATGCTTGTCATCAGTACAAAACAAACATCTTCTCAAATTGTCCTTATTTACTGCTTTTATCAGTTCACTTAAATTTCTAGCTGCTGACCCTTCTCTTATGAGTACATACATACCAAGTCTAAGTCTATCCTTTATTTCCTTTAAAGTAGAACATTCATGTTCTGTAGATACTCCTGCTACTACATAAGCATTTAACTCTTTGCCGCTAATCATTGGCCCATGCCCATCTATTTTTTTATTCCCTGCTATGAGTATTTTATTTATTACTTCTTCATCACCATTTATGACTCCTGGATAGTTCATCATCTCTCCTAATCCTAGAACTTTTTTTTCATCTATCATTTTACTTAATTCTTTATAGGAAAGATGGGCTCCAGAATTTTCAAAAGGAGTAGATGGAACACAGCTAGGCAACATTATATATACATCTAGAGGTAAATTGTTGCTATCATTTAAAATATATTTTATTCCATCTATTCCCTTTACATTAGCAATCTCATGGGGATCTGCTATGATTGTAGTTGTTCCCCTTGGCACAATAGCCTTAGCAAATTCACCTGGACTGACCATGGAAGATTCAATGTGAACATGCCCATCTATAAATCCTGGGCATAGATATGCATATTTCAAATCTATTTCTTCTATTCCATCATATTCGCCAATACCAACAATTTTGCCATTGTCTACAGCAACATCTGCTTTAATTATTTCATTTGTAAATACATTCACTATGGAACAATTTTTTAAAACTAGTTCTGCCTTTTCAGTTCCATTGGATATATTTATTATCCTTTTTAACTCTTCCTTCTCCATTCTATAGCCTCCTAATTTGCTTTCTAAGAAAAGTTTTTACAAATAACGCCTTCCATATGGAAGGCGGTAAAATATAATCTGTTTTAAATAAAAGTCTTTAATACAAATAATATAGCTAATATATACATAACTGGAGATACATCTTTCCATTTACCAGTAAATACTTTAAGTACTACATAAGAAACCATTCCAAAAACTATTCCTTCAGCAATGCTATATGCTAAAGGCATCATTATGATAGTTAAAAATGCTGGAATTGCTTCTGTAAAATCATCAAGATTTATATTTTTTATTGGGCTCATCATAAACAATCCTACCAATATCAATGCTGGAGCTGTAGCTGCTGATGGAACCATTATAAATATTGGTGCAAACAATAATGACAATGCAAAAAGACAAGCTGTTGTAAAAGCTGTAAGCCCTGTTCTTCCACCTTCTGCTACTCCTGAAGCACTTTCCACATAAGTTGTCACAGTACTAGTACCTAAACAAGCACCCGCAACAGTTCCTATAGCATCAGCCATAAGTGCCTGACTAACTCTTGGAAGTTTTCCGTCTTTATCTAACATATTAGCCTTTGAAGACACTCCAACCAGAGTCCCAATAGTATCAAATACGTCAACAAATAGGAAAGTAAACATTACGACAAACATATCCCTTGTAAATATCTCATCCCAAACAAATTTAAATGCCACAGGTTTAAGTGATGGAGGAAGAGAAAATACCCCACTTGGATGAGTAACTCCCATGGGAATGCCTATAATTGTTGTAACAATAATACCTATTAGAAGTGCTCCCTTAACTTGTTTTGCAAGTAATATTCCCATTATTACAAGACCTATAAGTGCTAATAAAGCTTCATTGC
>JAKPAR010000256.1 GCA_029779375.1 Bacillota bacterium
TTCATAACCTTGAGCTACTTCATGAGAAGCAAGACCAGTTCCACATCTTGAACAATAAGGAAGTATTTTGTGCCCTTCATAGATGTATCCTTCTTTGAAAAACTTATCAAGTATCCACCATACAGATTCAATATAGTCATTGTCCAAGGTAATATATGGATGGTCTAAATCTATTTCATAGGCCATTCTCTTAGTCATTTCACGCCATAAGCTTTCATATTTGAAAACTGATTCTTTGCATTGTTTGTTAAATTTTTCAATTCCATAGTCCTCAATATCTTGCTTTTTATTTAGCTTGAGTTGTTTTTCTACTTCAATTTCTACTGGAAGACCATGAGTATCCCATCCAGCTTTTCTTTTTACTTGATACCCCTCCATAGTCTTGTATCTACACACAACATCCTTTAGAGTTCTAGCCATAACATGGTGAATACCAGGCTTTCCATTGGCTGTTGGAGGTCCTTCAAAAAATACGAACTGATTGTCTTCATCTCTAGAGTTTATACTCTTTTCAAGTAAATTTATCTCATTCCAGTAATCTGATATTTGACTTTCTCTATCCTTTACTGGCAAATTTGATAATTCTTTAAAAGCCATTTTTTTCATCCTCTCTATATTTTATTAAATTTTTAATTTGGTAAATTGGGTGAATTTGGTGGCAAACAAAACGTCCCCTCGCTACTTTTGGTGACAAAATAAAACGTCCCCTTGTCACTTTGTAACAAATAGGGACGAACATGCCGCGGTACCACCCACATTATAAGTATATACCTTATCTCTCATTAAATCATAACGTGAATACACGAGATATCTTACTATATATTTTCAGATATCCAGCTCAGAGGTGATCTTCATAAAAGTTAAGCAACAATCTCTCACCAATTAATTGTTTCTCTGTATGCGATCCCTTTTATTACTCTCCTCATCAAGGCTATTCAATATGAAATTCTATTTTGAATAATGATACATCAAAAACAAGACCTTTGTCAAGACACCTTTAGTCAATAATAGCTTTTAAAAGTTCATCTTGAGAAATTCCTGAAAAATAGTAGCCTACATCAATATCTTTTAGTATTCCTTTTATTTCATCCTCACTATATTTTGCACCTACTAGTTTTTCTTCTACATCTTTCAAATCTCCATGGCCAAAAAAGTCCCCATAAAATTTGATATCCTTGATAAATCCATTATCTACATCTATAAATATTTCTACTTTTCCACTTGAAAACCTTCTATCTTTTCTTATATTGAACTCTGGCGATTGTCCATAAGTCCAATCCCAAGTCATATATCTTTCTTCCATCAATTTATTTATGCTTTTTAAATCTTCTTCTGTTAATTCATATACTTCCATATCCTCTTTATCTTTAAACATATGTTTTAAAAGAAGTTCTTTAAATTCTTCTATAGTGATATCTTCCTTTAAATAATCCTTTATATTTGTAACTCTACTCCTTACTGATTTTACTCCCTTAGATACTATTTTATCTTGTGATACTTTTAGAGCTTTAGCTAGTACATCTAGCTCCACATCAAAGAGTATAGCACCATGATGAAGTACTCTTCCTTTTTTCATATATTGAGCATTTCCACAGAACTTTTTCCCATCTATAACTATATCATTTCTGCCAGTAAATTCTGCCTTTATACCTAAATCAGCCAACACTTCTATTACTGGTTGAGAAAAAGTCTTAAAATCAAAACCCTCAGAACCTTTATTTTTAGATATTATAGTGTAATTTAAATTGCCCAGATCATGATAAACAGCTCCACCGCCTGAAAGTCTTCTTACTACATTGATATTATTTTCTTTGACATATTGAGTATTTATCTCCTCAATGGTATTTTGATGTTTCCCAACTACAATTGTGGGCTCATTTATCCACAACAAAAATATCTCATCAAATTGATCTAAATAGTTAAACACATATTCCTCTAAGGCCAAATTAAATTGAGGCTTATTGCAATCATTTTTTATATAAATCATAGCTTACCTCCAAATATATTTTTAGCTTATCAATAAAAATTATAAACTATATTCTTCTAAAAAGCAAAACCTGTATATAAATATTCTCAAAAAAGCCTCTCAAGTTTATATTGGTTATTTTACAATATATAAACCTGAAAGGCTTAAAAAATAACATAGGCTAATTTTTTTTAGGTAGATGTATTGCCTTTCCTAGTGTATCAGCACAAGCTTCTACAAAAGCTTCAGAAAATGTTGGATGTCCATGAACTGTTTCTAAAACTTCATGTACTGTAATTTCCATTTCCATAAGAACTGCTGCTTCATTTATCATTTCTGCTACTCCAGGCCCTACCATGTGAACTCCCAATATTTCTCCATACTTTTTATCTGCTATAACTTTAACAAAACCTGTAGTTTGCCCTGAGGCCAATGCTCTTCCATTTCCTATAAATGTGAATTTACCAACAGAAATATCATATTTTTCTCTTGCCTCATCTTCAGTAAGTCCTACTGAAGATGCTTCTGGCATAGTATAAATAGCAGATGGAATATTAGCTAATTTTACTCTTTCTTTTCCGCCCATAGCATTTATTGCAGCTACTTCGCCCATTTTGAAAGCTGCATGAGCAAGCATCTTTCTACCATTTATATCTCCTGGTGCATAAATTCCTTCTACACTAGTTTCCATATAATCATTTACTTTTATTCTTCCTTTTTCCATTTCAAACTCAACTTCTCCCATACCGGCTAAATCTGGAACTCTTCCTATCGATAATAATGCTTTGTCTGCTACTAAATCTTCTTTTC
>JAKPAR010000133.1 GCA_029779375.1 Bacillota bacterium
AGTAAAACCAATAACTCCAGCTTTAGAAGCACTGTAGTTGCCTTGACCTGCATTTCCAGATATGCCTACTACTGAAGCAATATTTACAATCTTTCCAGACTTCTTCTTTAGCATACCTCTTGCAACGGCCTTAGTACATAGATATACTCCCCTTAAATTCGTATTTATAACATCATCCCATTCTTCTGATTTCATCCTCAAGAGGAGATTATCTTTTGTAATTCCTGCATTGTTTACAAGTACATCCACTAATCCAAACTCATTATTTACTATTTCAATCATATCATTTACGTCTTTTTCATGTGACACATCAGCCTTTATTGCTAGACCTTTTACATTGTTTTTTTCTACTTCAGCTATCACCTCCTTTGCATTAGCTTCATTGCTTATATATGTTATAACTATGTTGGCACCTTGCTTAGAAAGTTCTATGGCAATAGCTCTACCTATACCTCTGGACCCTCCAGTTATCAATGCTGTTTTACCTTTTAAATCCAATTTTATACCTCCTTGTCAAAAAAATCGCATACTTTTTCAAATCCACTTATATCACTTACACTAAAAGTATTTACTTCTTTGTTGGCAGTTTTTGCTATTCTCTTGACAAATCCAGTAAGACTTTTCCCAGGTCCAATTTCAATAAAAGTATCTACTCCATTATCTAGCATAGTGCTTACTGAATCACACCATAGTACTGAATTGCTAACTTGACGAACTAAGCTAGGAACAACTTCATTTTTGTCAGTAAGAGGTTTTGCATCTACATTTGTCACAACCACTTCTTTTAAATCATTTATCTTAATTTTACTCAATTCTTCTTTCAATTTTTCACCAGCAGGCTTAAGCAAACTAGAATGAAATGGAGCACTTACTGGCAACAATACAACTTTCTTTGCACCTAGTTTTTTAGCTTCTTCTGCAGCTAATTTCACTGCTTCAATCTCTCCAGAAATAACTATTTGTTCTGGACTATTATAATTAGCTATTTCCACTATCCCATATTTATTTACACCATGTATAGCCTCTAATACTTTTTCCTTTTCTAATCCCAATATAGCTGCCATTCCACCCTTTCCAATTGGTACAGCTTCTTGCATATATTTACCTCTCTTTTTTACTAGAGGAACCGCTTCACCAAAATTCATAGCTTCAGCACTAACCAATGCAGTATATTCACCTAAACTAAGTCCTGCTGTATAGTCACAGTGTATTCCTCTTTCTTCAAGAGCTTTCAATATAGCAACACTTGTTGTAAGTATTGCTGGCTGAGTATTTTCTGTTTTAATTAATTCTTCATCTGGTCCTTCAAAACAAATCTTTTTTATATCCATTCCTAAACTGTCATTTGCTTCTTCATATACCTCTTTTGAAGTAGAAAAATTCTCATAGAAGTCTTTGCCCATGCCTACAAATTGAGCCCCTTGACCTGGAAAAATAAAAGCTATTTTTCCCATACTACTCACTCCTTTTAAAATTATATAATCTATTAAGTTCTGCTTCTGCTTCCCTCATAATATTTTCTATGATTTCACTACATGGTTTTATGTCTTTTATAAGGCCTGCAATTTGTCCTGCCATTAAAGAACCATTATCCACATCTCCATCTATAACAGCAAGTCGCAATCTTCCAGAACCCAATTTTTCTAACTCTTCAAAAGGCGTCCCCTTTTTTTCAAGTTCCAAATATTCTTTTGTAAACTTATTCTTTATAACCCTCACAGGATAACCTGTACTTCTTCCTGTAACTATTGCATCTCTATCTTTAGCTTGCACAATCATTTTTTTATAATTCTCATGAGCTATACACTCAGTTGAACATACAAATCTAGTACCAATTTGTACACCTTCAGCACCTAAAGACAATGCTGCCAAAAATCCTCTGCCATCTGCAATTCCACCAGCTGCAACTACTGGAATATCTACTGCATCGACAATTTGTGGTACTAAAGACATAGTAGTCAATTCTCCAATATGCCCACCAGCTTCTGTACCTTCAACTATCAGAGCATCAACACCTTCTCTTTCAAGTCTTCTAGCTAATGCTACAGTAGGAACTACTGGCAAAACCTTTACTCCAAAATTTTTAAGTTTTTCTATATATTTGCCTGGATTTCCAGCTCCCGTAGTCACTACTGGGACCCTTTCTTCACATACTAAATCTATGATGTCTTCAGCAAAAGGTGACATAAGCATTATATTTACTCCAAAGGGTTTATCTGTATTTAATTTCAATTTCCTTATTTCTTCTCTAATCACTTCTTTTGGTGCATTTCCAGCTGCTATAATTCCTAGTCCTCCTGCTTCAGATACAGCTTGAGCTAATTCATGAGTTGCTACCCAAGCCATTCCTCCCTGAATAATTGGATACTTCGTATTTAATATTTCACATAATCTTGTATTAAACATATTTCACCATCCCTCATTTAATCCATTTCAAAACTACTGAAGCCCAAGTAAGTCCTGCCCCAAAAGCTACCAACAAAACCACATCATCTTTTTTTATAAGACCATCATGATAAGCTTCATCCAAGGCCATAGGTATTGATGCCGAAGACACGTTGCCATACTTATCTAAATTCACATATACCCTTTCTGTAGGTACTTTAAGTCTTTTTGCCGCAGAATTTATAATTCTTATATTGGCCTGATGTGGAATGAGAAAATCTATATCTTCTAAATTCATATTTGCTTTTTTTAAAGCTTCCAAAGAAGCCCTTTCCATTGCCCTTACAGCAAATTTAAATACTTCTCCTCCGTCCATATGTACGTAGTGAAGTCTTTCGTCAATTGTTTCGTGAGATGCTGGCATTCTAGATCCTCCTGCTGGTTGAGTAAGAAAATGCCCATTAGCTCCATCTGCACCTAAATCATATGAAAGAATACCACTTCCATTTTCACATCTTTGCAAAATACAAGCTCCTGCCCCATCTCCAAATAGTACACATGTACTTCTATCTTCCCAATCAAGTATTTTAGATAAGACTTCAGAGCCGATAACTAAAACAGTCTTATAAGCTCCTGTAGCTATAAAATTTGAGCCTATAGCTAGTCCATATAAAAATCCTGAACAACCTACAGAGATGTCAAAAGCAGCAGCATTGTCTGCGCCTATATTTTTTTGTACTATACAAGCTGTTGATGGAAAAGCCATATCAGGTGTAACTGTAGCTATAAGTATTAAATCTATATCTTTAGAATCAATTTGTGCATCTTTCATAGCCTTTTTAGCAGCTTCTGTACATAAATCTGATGTAGCTGTATTTTTATCTGCAATCCTTCTTTGTCTAATGCCAGTTCTTGTCCTTATCCATTCATCTGATGTATCTACTATTTTACTCAAATCATCATTTGTCACTACATTATCTGGTACACAACTACCCAATCCTGTAATACCTACAGAATATAAACTGTTCAAAAATATGCACCTCCCGTACATAAAACAAAAATAATATGGTATAATCTATTTATTGAGCTGTCTTAATGTGAATTTTCATAAAAATCATTCCATTTTATGGAAATTTTTTAAAGTTTTTATTGAACTTTAAAAAATAGTATATAATATTCTCCAAAATATTTCAACCTTTATCCATCTAATTCCAATAATATTTTTGTGAGGTGATTTTATGCCAAATGTATTAAATGTAAATGAAATAAAAAAAATAATTCCTCATAGATATCCTTTTCTCATGATAGATAGTGTAGAAATAGTTTCGCCTGGAAAGTTGGGAATAGGGTATAAAAATGTAACTATCAATGAACCTTTTTTTCAAGGTCATTTTCCAGTTGAACCTGTCATGCCTGGAGTTTTAATTGTTGAATCTATGGCACAAGTGGGAGCAGTAGTTATTTTAAGCGAAGAAAAGTTCAAGGGAAAAACTCCATATTTTGCAGGACTTAACAAAATAAGATTTAAAAAGAAAGTTGTTCCTGGCGATGTCTTAAAAATGGAAATTGAAATAACTAGGATGAAGGGTTCTATAGGAATAGGAAAGGGCATTGCATATGTAGATAATGAAATTGCCTGTGAAGGTGAATTTTTATTTGCAATAGGTTAAAGATGAATTAACATCTTTAACCTATTTTATTGACATTTAATTTTTTGACTAATGATTTCAACTTTTCTTCATCAATATCTCCCAAAGGACTACTATCTTTTCTCACAGCAGTACCAAAATGGACTTCTTTTGCCTTTGTATAATTGATTATATTTTCTACATTGTTCAGATTAAGTCCTCCACCTACGAGTATTGTTGGATTGTTTTTACTATTCTCAATTGCTTTTCCCAATATATCCAAATTTTCTTCTATATTATTATCCTTGCCTCCTGAAGTAAGAATTCTTTTTATGCCAGGATATTTTTTAAGGATTTTGACACTCTCTATTAAATCTCTACTCTCATCTATAGCCCTATGAAAAGTAACTTCTAAACCATCTGAATACTTAAGAAGTATATTTAAGTTTTTCTCATCAATATTTCGTTCACTATCTAGAACACCTAAAACCACTCCATTAACTCCCAATTTTTTTGCAATTTTTATATCTTCAATCA
>JAKPAR010000272.1 GCA_029779375.1 Bacillota bacterium
ATATTTTACAATATCTCCAATTAGACCTTTATCCAAAAATATGGTGAAATTGTCTTTTTTGACTATTCCTCCACCTTCATAATTTATATCTATTATTTCTCCTTCCAATATATCTCCAATCTTAACTGAAGTATCCATGAACATCCTCCTGTAATTAAATATAGTATACGTGCAAAATGAGCCAAAGGATATTCCCTTGACTCATTTTGCTAGAATCAGTATGCCTATATTATATATTTTATTTTGATTATTGTCTAAAAAAATTTTTTTATACATTACCATTTCAAAAACAAGCTAGAATTTCCTTTTCGAATTTTATACTCTAATTTTTTCTTTATATATTTTTTATATAAATCTCTAGTTCCAGGAAGTATCATTGTGATTCCAATTATATCGGTAAGAATTCCTGGTACTACTAAAAATATTCCACCTATTAAAATACTCACTCCTGTCAACAAATCATCACTAGGAATTCTACCTCGAGACAATTCTCTATTTATGCTTGATATGACAACTTTTCCTTCACTTCTTGCCAAATAATATCCAGCTATACCTGTGACTATTATGAGCATAACTGTAGTCCAAAATCCCATACTTTTAGATGCTTTAACTAAAATGTATAAATCTATTATTGGCATAGCTATTATGAATGTCAATATCTTCCACATATTTATTCTCCTTTTTCTAATACCTCTTCCAAAACTCTCCATTCATCTTTAAATCTTCTTCTAAAATTTATAGGCTTTAGTTCTTTATCTACAAATGCATGTTTGGTAAATCCTTCTACAAGTAAAGTATTGTCACTTTTCCTAAATATTTTATAGTCTAGTTTAAGTCTTACACCCTTTAGTCCTGACAATTTCGTCTTTATAATGACCTCATCATCAAATTTAGCTGAATCTATATATTTGCAACCAGTTTCTATAACAGGAAGCAATACTCCCTTTTCTTCTAGTTCTCCACAAGGAAATCCTAATTCTCTAAAAAATTCATTCCTCCCAACTTCAAACCAAGTGAAGTAATTTCCATAATATACTACACCCATTTGATCTGTTTCTTTGTATCTAACTCTAATAGTAGTTTCATATTCCATGTTTTGACCCCCTATAATACTTTAGCTTCTCCTCTATATATAGAACCAGTAATACTGTCCACTGTTATAATATCTCCATCTTTTAAAATTTCAGTAGCCTCAGACACACCTACAACAGTTGGTATATTTAAATTGAGTCCTACTATTGCTGCATGAGAAGTAAGTCCTCCTTGTTCAGTTATGAGTGCAGAAGCCCTTTCTATATAGTCCATCATATCTCTATCTGTAGATGTACATACCAATATATCTTCTTCTTTAAACTTTTTCTCTAATTCATCTTTTGAATTTGCTACAACTACTTTTCCAGTAATAGCTTTATTTCCTATTCCTGTACCTTTAAGTAATACTTCACTTACAGTGTGAACTTTAATTAAATTCGTAGTACCAGATACTCCTACTGGTATACCTGCTGTGATAACTATTAAATCTCCCTGTTTTATATATCCTTTTTCTAAAGCACTATGAATAGATAATTCTATTACCTCATCAGTTGAAGTACTCTTTGATGAAAGTACAGGATAAACACCCCACACTATAGATAATCTTCTCATTACATGCTCGGTTGTAGTTGCAGCTATGATAGGTGATTTTGGTCTAAATTTCGATACCGCACTAGCAGTATATCCTGATGATGTAGCAGTAATTATAGCACTGACACCTAAATCTTGAGCTGTAGTACAAGTTGCCTTGCTTATGGCATTGGTTGTAGAAACTCCATTGGACTTAAATTTCATTTGAAGAATCTGTTTATAATCAAGAGCTTCTTCTGCCTTTATCGCTATATTGTACATAGTTTTAACAGCTTCTACAGGATATTTACCTGCTGCAGTTTCTCCTGAAAGCATGATGGCATCTGCACCGTCAAATATTGCATTAGCCACATCTGTAGCCTCTGCTCTTGTAGGTCTAGGATTTCTTATCATTGAATCAAGCATCTGAGTTGCAATGATTACAGGTTTTCCTGCTTCATTACATTTTTTTATGATTTGTTTTTGAACAATTGGAATTTCTTCAGTCTGTATTTCTACTCCTAAATCTCCCCTTGCCACCATAATAGCATCAGATACATTCAATATCTCATCTAAATTTTCTACTCCTTCTTGATTTTCAATCTTTGATATTATTTGAATATAGTCTCCATTATTTTCTTCCAATATCCTTCTTATCTCCAATACATCTTCTGCTTTTCTTATAAAAGAAGCAGCTATGAAATCTATACCATTTTCTATTCCAAACAATATATCATCTATATCCTTCTTAGTAACAGCTGGTAGATTAATTTTTACACCCGGTACATTTATACCCTTGTGGTCACTTAATGGCCCGCCATTTTTAACAATGCATCTAATATCAGTATCATTAGCAATTTCCTCTACTTCTAATGCTATAAGTCCATCATCAATAAGTACTCTATCTCCCACTTTTAAATCTTTTGGCAAATCTTTATAGCTCACTGCAACCATGGTAGAATCGCCAATTATATCTCTTGTAGTCAATGTAAATATTTGACCATCTTCTAACATTGCATTATTATCTTTAAACTTGCCAGTTCTTATCTCTGGCCCTTTTGTGTCAAGTATTATTCCAATAGGCAAATCCATTTGAGTTCTAACTTTTTTTATAGCATCTATTCTCTTTTTGTGCTCTTCATGATCTCCATGAGAAAAATTAAGTCTTGTAACATCAAGCCCAGCTAATACAAGTTGTTTTAAAATTTTCTCATCCTCTGATTTTGGACCTATTGTACAAATTATTTTTGTCTTTTTCATATTTTCACCCCACTATATTATATAGATAGTATTCTTGCTATCTCATACATATCTCTTCTAAAGACTCTTTTTTGAGAAAGAGCTTCATCTAAATCTAAATCCACTATTTCATTTTGACTTATACCTACTGCTCTTCCCCCTTTACCATCTAATAGTAGTTCTACGGCTCTATATCCCATCTGACTAGCCATGATTCTGTCAAAAGATGTAGGTGTTCCTCCTCTTTGTATATGACCAAGTATTGTAACTCTTGTCTCTCCACCAGTTTTTTCTTCTATTTCCTTTGCAATTTCATATGCATTTCCCACTCCTTCAGAAAGGACTATTATACTATGAAGTTTACCTCTATTTCTACCTTGAATAACTTTTCTGCAAACTGCATCTATATCTATTTTTTCTTCTGGAACAATTATACTTTCTGCACCACCAGCCAGTCCTGCATAAAGGGCTATATCTCCACAATGTCTTCCCATTACTTCTACAATATTTGCTCTACCGTGGGAACTGGAAGTATCCCTGATTTTACTTATAGCATCTACTACAGTTTCAACTGCAGTATAAAAACCTATAGTATAATCTGTATATCCCATATCATTGTCTATGGTACAAGGAATTCCAATAGTTGGAATGCCTTTGTCACTTAAAGTCTTTGCGCCCCTAAAAGAGCCATCTCCACCCAATACTATTAACCCATCAATATTGAATACTTCTATGATATTTACTGCTTTATTTAATCCTTCTTCTGTGGTAAATTCATCACATCTAGCAGTTCTAAGTATGGTTCCTCCTCTATGGATTATATCTGCTACACTAGAAAGATTCATTTCTTCAATATTTCCATTTATAAGTCCATTATACCCTTGTTTAATACCCAATATTCTTGCTTTGTTATAAATGCCAGTTCTTACTACAGCTCTTATAGCTGCATTCATTCCTGGTGCATCTCCACCACTAGTTAAGACCCCGATAGTTTTCATATTTTTCCTCCTCTGATACTGTATTAAATTATTCCTAAATCTACTAAAAAAGATTGTACTTCTTGTGCTTCAAATTCAGGAGCAAGTATTTCATATAAAGTGTTATCTCCCTCTTTTGAGAATGTATTTATTTTAACTAAAAACCCCTCCTCGTTTAGTAAGTTTTCTATTTTTTTTGCTATATCATATCCTTCTGCTACATATATTGCAGTCCACATTTTCTCGCACTCCTTAAACAATTGTATTGTAAACTCATTATAGCATAATTTTCTATATTTTTTTATCCCATTTGATTTTCTTAACAAATTTTTACACAATTTTCTCCTAGTATATCTTTCAATTTTTTTATTAATTCTTCATTTTCTCCATCAACCCAATAATTTCTATCAGCCATTATTACCTTTTTCTCATATTCAAGGTACACATATACAGGCATATCTCCGCTATATTTTACAAATATATTTTTAAGATATTCAAATGTTTTAAGTCCATCATCTTTTTCAAGCTTTATATACAATTTTCCCTTTTTATATTTATTTAGGGGAACAATAGATTCACAAATAATTTTAGGTTCGTCTTCTTCGCTCAAACTAATTCTACCTTCTACTACAACTATATTGTCTTCATCTAAGTACTTCAAATATCTATCATATATCTTTGGAAACACTATTACTTCTATAGCTCCGTAGAGATCTTCCAATGTGATAAAAGCCATCATATTGTTGTTTTTAGTTATTTTATTCTTTTTATTATTTATGATTCCTCCTAAAATTACTTTTTTCCCATCTTGAAGTTCTGTATTTATCAATTCTCCATTTATGTCTTCTTCTAGTTGAAATAGTTCCGCAGTAGTGACTGTGGATATTTTCTTTAGTTCACTTTCATAAGGAGCTAGTGGATGACCACTTATATATATACCTAGCATCTCTTTTTCCATGGTGAGAAGATTTTTTTGAGGAAACTCGCTTAAATTTGGCAAGTTGTCCTCTTCTATTTCTCCACTCATGGATTCAAACAAAGAACATTGACCCTCAATATTTCTTTTCTTATCTTCATGAACGCTGTCAATTATTTTCTCAAATACAGCTAAAGCTTGGGCTCTATTAGCTCCTAGAGATTCTGTAGCTCCACATTTTATCAAGCTTTCAATTGCCCTCTTATTTATAGCTTGGGAATCAACTTTTTCTACTCTCTGACAAAATTCAGTTAAGCTCCTAAAAGGGCCATCTTCTCTAGCTTTTATTATAGCGTTTATAAGACTCTCTCCCACATTTTTTACTGCACGAAGTCCAAATCTTATCTTGCCATTGGATACAGTGAATTTCCCATAGCTTTCATTTATATCAGGCGGAAGTATATCTATGCCAAGTCTCTTACATTCTTGAATATATAGAGAAACTGAATTCGTATTTCCCATGACACTAGAAATCAGTGCTGCCATAAATTCTACTGGATAATAATACTTTAACCAAGCTGTCCTATAAGCTACCATAGCATAAGCTGCTGAATGAGATTTGTTAAATGCATATTTGGCAAAATCTATCATCTCGTCATAAATTTTATTTGCAGATACTTCATCTACACCATTTCTTATGGCTCCAGCTATTTCTATTTCTCCATCTTCTCCTATTTTTCCATAGATAAAATTCTTTCTTTCTTCTTCCATCACATCCATCTTCTTTTTACTCATAGCACGTCTCACTAAATCTGCCCTTCCCATGGAAAAACCGCCAATATCCCTTACTATTTGCATTACTTGCTCTTGATAAACAATGCAACCATAAGTCACTTTTAATATGGGTTCCAATTTAGGATGTAGATACTTAATTTTTGAAGGATCATTTTTGCTTTCAATATATTTAGGTATTTGATTCATAGGCCCTGGTCTAAATAGTGAATTGGCTGCAACAATGTTTTCAAATCCCGTAGGCTTAAGTTCCTTTAAAAACTGTCTCATTCCTGCACTTTCAAATTGAAACACACCCAGAGTTTCAGCATTTTCAAACATTTTATATATATTTTCATCATCATAAGTAAAATTGGAAAAATCTACTTTAACTCCATGATTTTCTTCAATCAAATTTACTGCATCCCTTATGACTGTAAGGGTTCTTAAACCTAAAAAGTCCATCTTAAGTAAACCCAATTCTTCCAATTCTGTCATAGTGAATTGTGTAGTTATAGAATCATTGTTTCTCGACAACGGAACATATTCTCTGATGGGCTCTTTGGATATAACTACTCCTGCAGCATGAGTAGACGTATGACGTGGCAATCCTTCTACTGCCATTGCTAAATCTATAAGTTCTTCTACTTCTTCTTTTTCATGATACATACTATTTAAATTTTTGTTGACCTCTAATGCTTTTTTAATAGTCATACCCAATTCCATAGGTATTTGTTTTGCAATAAAATCGACCTCACCATAAGGCATATTTATAGCTCTGCCTACATCCCTAATAGCACCTCTTGCTGCCATAGTACCAAATGTAACTATTTGAGCCACTCTATCTTCTCCATATTTTTTCACTACATAATCTATGACTTCTTCTCTTCTTTCATAGCAAAAATCCACATCTATATCAGGCATAGTCACTCTTTCAGGATTCAAAAATCTTTCAAATATAAGCCCATATTTTAGTGGATCAATATCTATAATACCTAGTGCATATGAAACTATGCTCCCAGCTGCAGAACCTCTCCCAGGCCCTACCATTATTCCATTGTCTTTTGAAAATTTAATGAAATCCCATACAATAAGAAAATAATCTGTATATCCCATTGTGACAATAGTATTAAATTCAAAGTTAAATCTATCCATTATTTCATCAGTTATCTTGTCATATCTCTTATTAAGACCTTCTATGCACAACTTTTTCAAATATCCCACATTGGTATAGCCTTCTGGAACTTCATATTTAGGCAAATGTAATGTATCAAAATCTATATCTACATTACATCTTTCACCTATCAATAAAGTATTGTCTATAGCTTCTTCTACGCCCTTAAATAGCTCTGACATTTCTTCATAGGATTTTAAATAGAATTCATCTGTAGGAAACTTCATTCTATCTTCCTCATCAACGGTCTTTCCTGTTTGTATACATAATAGTACATCATGAACCTTTGCATCTTCCCTAGTCAAATAGTGAACATCATTGGTAGCAACCAATGGTATACCTGTTTCCTTGCTCAATTTTATCAATTCTTCGTTGACAAGCTTTTGCTCTCTGATACCATGATCTTGAAGTTCTAAAAAGAAATTATTTTCTCCAAATATATCCCTATATATCAACGCAGTTTTTTTAGCACCTTCAAAATCCCCATTTAATATTTTGTTTTGTACTTCTCCACCTAAACAAGCACTAGTAGCTATCAATCCTTTGCTATATTTTTTCAAAACTTCATGGTCCACTCTAGGTTTGTAATAAAATCCATTTACATATCCTTCAGAAACTATCTTCATCAAATTGGAATAGCCCTCATTATTTTCTGCCAATAAAACTAAATGATAGGGGCTTTTTTCTTTTGGATCTTTGTCTGTATATTTACCTTTGGAAATATATATTTCACAACCTAATATAGGTTTTATTCCTCTCTTTTTTGCTTCTTTATAAAAACCAATTACTCCAAACATAGCACCGTGATCTGTAATAGCAATAGAATCCATATTAAGTTCTACAGCTTTATCTAACAATTCCCCTATTCTATTGGCCCCATCAAGTAGACTATATTCAGTATGAACATGAAGATGTACAAACTTGCCTTTATTATCCATATAAAAACCCTTTCTATTGTTTTCTTATAATATTTTATCACATATAAAATAAAACTCCTATATTTTCTAGGAGTTTTTACTAATTCACTACGTCATCTATTATTATAGAATTGTGCTCGAGAAGATTCACACAATATGACCTTAAAAGTTTTTGACCACTCTCATCATATAAAACTTCTACTACAGGTCTTGAAGGAAATTTTCTATTTATATCCACTACAATTCCCCTCTCTCCTGTATTTAAAACTACATTTCTATTTAATGAATACATAGCTATTTTTTCAATGAATATATCTACTATATAGGAGTCAAATTGGCTTTCTTTCATGGCAGTTAAATATTCAATGGCTTCTTGATTTTTACCTTTTTTCCTATATACTCTCTCACTTGTCAAAGCATTGTATACATCAGCCACTGACACAATTCTAGAATACTTAGAAATATTTTCTCCTTTTAAACCGTTGGGATATCCTTTCCCATCATATCTTTCATGATGAGAAAGAACTATATCAATAGAGCTTTCACTCATTTCAGGAACATTTTGAAGAATTTTATATCCATAAACAGTATGATTTTTCATTTCCTCAAATTCATCATATGTAAGCTTGTCGGGCTTTTTCAGTATTTTTTGAGGAACAAGTATTTTACCTACATCATGTAAAATGGCTCCTTTCCCTAATTCAATCAATTCATCTCTACTGTAATTTAAATTCTTGCCAAGTATTATAGAAAGTACACATACATCTACACAATGATCAAAAGTATAATCATCTACTGCTTTTATATCAAGTAAATTCATAAATATATTTTTACCATTTAACAATTCATCTACTATCTTTTCAACAATAAACGTAATTTGTTTAATGTTTTTGTCTTGGGAAAATGGAAGCCTTTCAATTGTATCTTGAACTATATTTAATGCTTCTTTGCGAGTACTTTCTTTCACAACTTTTTGTATATTCTTATCATAAAAGCTCTCTTCTTTTATGTGAATTGTCTTAATACCTTTTTCTTTTAAACTTTCTATATAACTTTTTTTAAGATGGGCTCCTTCCTTCAAAAGAATTGCACCACTAGTATTATATATATCTTTGGCCAATATCATTTCCTCTACTACATTATCCACTGAAATAAGCACCCTAAATCCCACCTTTATCTTTTGTTTGTATAGACTACAATTTATATTATACATCAAAAAAAAATAAATATTTTGTAGAAATATAGGAATAGGACATATTTACTATTTTTTTGACATAAAGAGTAGTTTTTCTACTCTTTATGCATTAAATATTCTATTTTCGATTAAATCCATAAGGTCTTCCATAGCTTCCTTTTCATCTTCTCCTTTAGTAATAATGGATATCTCCTCACCTTGAAATACGCCAAGACTCATGACTCCCATGATACTCTTGCCATTTACCCTTTTTTTATCTAATTCTATATAAACATCACATAAATATTTATTTGCAGTTTGAACAAACATTGCTGCTGGTCGTGCATGAAGACCTGCTTCATTTTTTAAAACTACTTTTCTCTTTTCCAATTTATTTTCTCCCTCCATCTCTTAATTTCTCTGCAATTTCTTCAATTCTTCTAAATCTATGATTTACACCTGATTTTCCTACAGGAGGATCGAGCATAGCTCCTAGTTCCTTTAAACTAGAATCCCTATGTTTTAATCTTAAATACGCTATCTCGGATAAGTTTTTGGGCAGTTTTTCTAATCCTATAGTTGCATCTATATACTCTATATTTTCTATTTGCCTTAATGAAGCATCTATAGTCTTATCTAAATTTGCAGTTTCACAGTTGACAATTCTATTTATATTGTTTCTTACTTCTTTCAAAACCCTTATGTTTTCTAATTTCAATAGTGCTTGATGGGCTCCCATTATATTTAAAAGATCGACTATCTGTTCTCCTTCTTTTAAATACACTACATAGCTTTCCTTTCTAAATACTATCTTTGAATTCAAACCAAAGGTATTGATTAAATTAGAAAGGTTTTCTGCGTGTTCTTCACTATTTGTTACAAATTCCAAATGATAAGTTTTTTCTGGATTTGTTATGGAGCCTCCTCCCAAAAAAGCACCTCTTATATATGCCCTCTTGCAACATCTTTTTTCTACTATATCTTCAGGAATTTTGTAATTCAACTGAAACAATGGGTTTTCACCATCCTGTATGAATCCCACATCCTTTAATATCTTTTTTGTGATATTTGTATTTGGAACAACTATTAAATAATTGTTGTTTTTTTTCAACTGCTTATTTCTTCTAACCATGACTTCTACATCTGTATCATATATGGTTTTCAACAAGGAAAAGGTTCTCCTAGCTATGGCAGCGTTTTCAGTAGTGAATTTAAGCGTAATTCTATTTTTACCACTTATTTGAATAAGACCATTTATTCTCACAAGAGCTGCTAATTCTGCTTTAGCACAACACATATCTTCAATAGGAATTCTAGAAAGCTCATTTTTTGTAAATGCAGAAAACGACATATTTATCTCTCCTAAATCTTTATTACTTTAATATAATATACTTCATAAATGCTTTGTTGTAAAGAGTATTAATTTTAATAAAGGATTTTTGGTTTTTTTATAGAATATTATGAAAGACTAATTTTTAAGGAGGTTTTTTCATGAACATTGCAATTGATAATATTACCAACATACTAGTAGAACTTTTAAATATACCAAGTCCTACTGGCAATACAAAAAATGCCATAGATTTTGTGGAAAATCAATTTAAATCTTTAGGCATTAAAACTTATAGAACAAACAAAGGAGCCCTTATAGGAACTATTGAAGGGAAAAACACTGACAAAGAAGTAACTCTTTCAGGTCATGTTGATACCCTTGGTGGAATGGTAAAAGAAATAAAATCTAATGGTAGAGTTAAAATCACTCAAATAGGTGGATATATGTGGAATGCCATTGAAGGAGAACACTGCACAATAGAAGCAAGTAATGGCAAACTATATACTGGAACTATTTTGACTACAAAAGCCTCAACCCATGTTCATGGCGGAGAAGCAAGTAGCCTTGAAAGAAATGAAAACAATATGGAAATCAGAATAGATGAAAAAGTCAAGAATAGTGAAGATGTTGAAAAACTAGGAATTTCCGTTGGAGATTATGTATTTTTTGACCCAAGAGCTACAGTGACTGATAGTGGTTTTATAAAATCTAGACATTTAGATGATAAAGCCGGAGTAGCTTCTATATTGGGAATCGCTAAATATTTAGTTGAAAACAAAATCACCCCTAAATATACTACAAATTTCTTCATTAGCAATTATGAGGAAGTAGGTCATGGTGCCAGTGCAGCTATTCCTCCTAAAACTTTTGAATTTATCGCAATAGATATGGCAGCTCCTGGAGAAGGCCAAACTTCTGATGAATACAGTGTAACTATATGTGCAAAAGATTCAAGTGGTCCATATGATTTAGAACTTAAAAGACATTTAGTGAATTTAGCTAAAGAAAATAATCTTAACTATAAAGTGGATATATATCCATACTATGGTTCAGATGGTAGTGCTACTTTAAGGGCTGGCAATGATTTCAAAGTAGGACTTATAGGACCAGGAGTAGATGCTTCTCACTCTCATGAAAGAACTCATAAAGAAGCAATAGAAAACACAATTAAATTAGGAATATTGTATTTGACTAAATAATTTAAACCGCGGGAAACCGCGGTTTCCATTTTTTTATAGTTTAAATATATAAAATAAACTAAAACTAATTTTAGAGGTGATTTAATGAATATAAATGAAAATTTCATTATAAGTCTTCAAGGAAAAAATTTTGTCACCTACGAAGGACTACTTGATTTGGCACATCAGAAAAACTTAAAATCTATAAATGTAGAACTCATTCAAATTCCAAGCAAGGAAAACAATATGACTGCTATATGTAAAGCTACAGCAATTACAGACAATGAAAAGTTTTCCGATATAGGTGATGCTAGTCCTCAATCAGTAAATACAAATATAGCTCCTCATTTAATCAGAATGGCTTCTACTAGGGCCAAAGCAAGAGTTTTGAGAGATTTAACCAATGTAGGAATGACATCTATAGAAGAAATATCACTAAATGAGGATGTAGAAGAAGTTCCAAAGATAAATACTCATACTTTTCTTGAAGAACCTCCTACAAAAAGGCAAATAGATACTATAAAAAAATTGTCCAGTGAATTAAATACAACTATTTCTTACGAAAACCTAACTAAAAAAACAGCTGGAACACTGATTTCAAAAATGTTGGAAGAAAAAAGCAAAACACATTAAGAAAAAGAAAGCTTTAATAGTAAGCTTTCTTTGTTTTCCCATCTTTAGACAATCCTACAATTATGCTACTGAGTTTTAATGTATCATGTCGTATATAATCTTTTTTCACATCAATTAAATTATCTTTTATAACAGTTATGCCCATATCTTTTAATTTCTTTTCATCTTCATTTGTCAAAACTACTGGTCTAGCTCCATCTTCTTTGTATTTCTCTAAAACTTCTTCAGGAATCTCTTCTACATTTGCAATTATATAGTCAAGTAAATCTGGTCTGCTATGCTCTAATATAGCTTCTACATGATTAGCTACAGTATATCCATCTGTCTCCCCAGGTTGAGTCATGACATTGGGCACATAAACTTTTATAGCTTTTGAATCACATATATGTCCTACAATATTGTTGACAAGCAAATTGGGTATAACACTGGTATATAAACTACCAGGACCTAATACTATTATATCTGCATCTTTTATTGACTCTATGGCCTCTACCAATGGATAACTGATTTGAGGCTCTATATATATTCGTTTTATTTTACTTTTGCACTCATTGTTTCTAATTGGAATATTTGATTCTCCTTCAACTATTTCTCCATTTTCTAATACAGCACACAATTTTACATCTTCTAAAGTCATAGGAAGTACCTTTCCAGTAACAGCAAGAATATTCGAAGTTTCTCTCACTGCCACTTCAAAACTACCATATATTTCATTCATAGCAGCTAAAAACAAATTCCCAAAACTCTGCCCTTTCAACGAGCCTTCTTTAAATCTATATTGAAGTATTTTTTCCATCTCAGGTTCTGTATTGGCAAGAGCTAAAATACAGTTTCTAATATCTCCAGGCGGAAGCATCCCCAAATCCTCCCTGAGAACTCCAGAACCACCTCCATCATCTGCTACAGTGACTATAGCAGTGATATTTGAAGTATATTCCTTAAGGCCTCTTAAGAGGATAGAAAGACCCGTTC
>JAKPAR010000278.1 GCA_029779375.1 Bacillota bacterium
AAACAGATATGGAAGAACTAGACAGGGTTTTGGGAGGAGGAATAGTCAAGGGTTCACTAATATTGGTTGGAGGGGACCCTGGAATAGGGAAATCTACTCTATTGATACAGGTGGCAAATCATCTTTCAAATAAAGGACTAAAAATTTTGTATGTATCCGGGGAAGAGTCACCTAAGCAAGTGAAAATGAGAGCTGAAAGATTAAATTTAAAATCTAATGAATTATATATTTTATCAGAAACAAATTTGGATATAATAAGAAATGTAATAGAGAAAATACTGCCAGATGTGTTAATTATAGATTCTATTCAGACGGTATACAATGGTGAAATAGCTTCAGCTCCTGGAAGTGTTAGTCAAGTAAGAGAGGCTACTCATATATTGATGAAAATAGCTAAAGGAAAAGGCATTGCTACTTTTATTGTTGGGCATGTAACTAAAGAAGGGTCTATAGCAGGGCCTAGAGTTTTGGAACATATGGTAGATACAGTACTATATTTTGAAGGTGAAATGTATCAAAGCTATAGAATACTTAGAGCTGTTAAAAATAGATTTGGTTCTACCAATGAAATAGGAATGTTTGAAATGAGAGATGTAGGATTGGTAGAAGTAAAAAATCCATCGGAAGTTCTACTTTCAGGAAGACCAGAAAATTCTTCTGGAACTGTTGTAGTGCCTAGTATGGAGGGTACAAGGCCTATGCTTGTGGAAGTACAGTCCCTAGTTAGCTCCACAGCCTTTGGTATGCCTAGAAGAACAGCTATGGGAATAGATTATAATAGAGTTGTTCTGATGGTTGCAGTTCTTGAGAAAAAGATAGGGTATAATATGCAAGACAATGATGTTTATATAAATATTGCAGGAGGTCTTCAAACAAAAGAACCAGCTATAGATTTAGGAATTATAGCTTCTATAGCTTCAAGCTATAGAGACATATATATAGATTCAAATACTGTTATCATGGGAGAAGTGGGGCTTACGGGCGAAGTTAGAAGAATAAGCTTTATAGATAAGAGAATTTATGAAGCTTCGAAACTTGGTTTCGATAGAGCTATAATACCTAGTATAAATATTAAGGATTTAAACAAGATAGAAGGCATAGATGTAATTGGCGTTGGCAGTGTAGAGGAAGCATTGGAAATTGTTTTAGGAGGATAGATTATGAAGGATTCCCAAAAAGATATGTATAAATCTATGAGCATAGTAGCACCAGGAACTCTTTTAAGAGAAGGACTTGAAAGTGTAGTCAGAGCTAAAACAGGTGCTTTGATAGTAGTAGGAGATAATGAAGAGGTCTTAAAAATTGTTGATGGAGGTTTTAATATAAATAGTGATTTTACACCTGCCTATCTTTATGAACTGGCAAAGATGGATGGAGCTATAATACTCAGCAGTGACTGCAAAAAAATACTTTATGCCAATGCTCAACTCATTCCAGATCAGTCTATTTTATCAAGAGAAACAGGTATACGCCATAGAACAGCAGAAAGAGTGGCAAAGCAAACGGACACGTTGGTTATAGCTATTTCTCAAAGAAGAAATATCATTACTTTATATAAAGGAAACAACAAATATGTATTAAGAGAATCTAGCGAAATACTTGATAAAGCAAATCAAGCTATACAAACATTGGAAAAATACAAAAATGTATTAAATCAAGATATGGGGAATTTGACTGCCTTAGAGTTTGAAGATTTGGTTACAGTGTATGATATGGTTAAAGTTATTCAGAGATTGGAAATGGTCATGAGAATATCAGATGAAATAGAAAGATATATTTTGGAACTGGGAAATGAAGGAAGACTTATAAGTATGCAATTAGATGAGCTTATGAGCGGAGTGGTGGAAGATGGAATAAATATCATAAAAGACTATTCAAATTGGCCAAATAAATCTCATGACGAAATAAGAAAATCCATAAGAGAACTTTCTTCAGAGGAACTTTTAGACTTTTATACCATAGCTAGGACAATGGGCTATGATGGTGGAATTTCAGCATTAGATACAAGCATTTATCCTAAAGGATATAGGATATTAGGTAAAATACCAAGACTTCCAATAGGAGTATTGGAAAATTTGGTAAAGATGTTTGGGAGTTTTCAAAAAATATTGAAGGCTTCAACAAAAGAATTGGATTTAGTTGAAGGTATAGGTGAAGTGAGAGCTAGGACTATCAAGGAAGCTTTAAGGAGATTTCAAGAACAAATATTTTTAGATAGACACATAATATGAGAGCTAAACTGGGAAGTTCCAATTTAGCTCTTAATTTTATAACCCATGTGAAAGTTTTGTTTTTTATATAAAAATTTTTTTATTTAAGATTATATATTCCTAGAGTTTTGAGATTGTTGTATTCATTATTAAATATATCGGACAAATTCATTCCTAATGTGTCACAAAGAGCTGCTAAATAGAACAAGTAAGAACCTATTTCTTCTTCTATTTTTTCACTACAAACTTCACATAGCTCTCCTTCTAAATGGCTTTTTAGTGATTTTTTGAGTTCTTCCAAAGATTCACTATTGTATTCTTGTTTTTTTGCATCTATTGAAATACAGCCACAAGAAGTGACGGATTTAATTACAGCTCTGTTAATTCTAGCGTTGTATTCATCTAGTTTAGTGATTATATCTAAAATGCTTTTGTGTCTTATTAGTACATTAGATGTCATTTCTTGAAAAGCATTACAGTTTATATTTGTATCTATGTTTTCAATATTTTTGTCCATTTCTCCCACCCCAGTCAAATTATTTAATTTATATTTTTATTATACTTATGTGGACAAGTCATTGTCAAATAATTCTTATATTTTATTAAATGGTTTGAGAAGAAAATTATTGAAGTAACTTTGAGTTGACAAGATATCATGCTATGTGGTAAAATAATAAATTTGACATTCATTCCCTATTATTGTATACTATTATAGTAGTGAGAATTATATTGGGAGGTTTTGTTATGTTTAATATAGGAGACAAAATTGTTTATCCTATGCATGGTGCAGGTGTAATTGTGGCTATTGAAGAAAAAGAAATATTAGGAAGAAAAAGAAAATACTATATAATGAAAATGCCTATTGGAGATATGAAAGTAATGGTTCCTGTAGATAATGTAAAAGAAATAGGTATAAGAGAGATAATAGATGACGAAGAAATAGAGCAAGTATTTGAAGTGCTAAAAGGAAGTAAGACTAAAATGCCTCAAAACTGGAATAGACGCTACAGATTAAATATGGATAAAATAAAAAGTGGGGATATTTATGAAATAGCGTCAGTAGTTAGAAATCTCATGATAAGAGATGCTGAAAAAGGGTTGTCAACGGGTGAGAGAAAAATGTTAAATAGTGCTAAGCAAATGCTTGTAAGCGAATTAGTGCTGGCAAAGGGAATAGATAGACAGCAAACAGAAACGCTAATAGATGAAGCCATAAATTGCCCTTCACTGTGAATTACCACCACTCATATAAGTGGGTCTTTACTGTTTCCTAGAACATTTTCTAGGAATTAAGTCTTATGCGTCTTTCGTAGGTTTAACTTTGGGCAGTTCCTGTCCTAGATTTAAAAAATTATATAATTATAATTTTTTGTTATATAATTTATTATTATGGAAATATATAATATTAAGGAGGAGGTGAATTTATGGTTGATAAAATTGCTAAATTTGTAATATCTTTAATAGGAGTTCTAATTGGATATGGGATTACAGCTGGATTAAAAAATATTGAAGCTTTGAGATTGGCAGATGGTGGACTTTTTGCATTTTTTATTTTCATCATTGTAATGGTTGCATCTGGAATTATTTTCTTCTTTTTATCACCACATTTTATAAAAGGAATCCGAAAGTTTATTCATTTCTTAGAAGTGGAAATTCAAAACAGACCTGCATCTGATATTATTTTAGGTTCTGTTGGCTTGATAGTGGGGTTAATTATAGCATATCTTTTAAGTCAACCGTTTTATAACATAAAAGTCCCTTATTTAGGAGTTATAGTTTCTATTGTATTGTATTTGATATTTGGATATTTGGGTATTAAGATTCCAACTAGGAATAGGGATGATTTTACAAATTCATTAAATGGTTTTAAGAAAAATGCTAGCAAAGAAAAGGTAAAGGCTAATAGCAAGTCATCACCTAAAATATTGGATACTAGTGTTATAATAGATGGAAGAATAGCTGATATATGTAAGACTGGTTTTGTAGAAGGACCTCTTATAATACCCGAATTTGTTCTTGAAGAACTTCAACGTATTGCAGATTCATCAGATTCTCTAAAGAGAAATAGAGGAAGAAGAGGACTTGATATTTTAAATAAAATTCAAAAAGAATTAGATATAGAAGTTGTTATTTGTGATAAAAAGATTGAAGAAGTACAAGAAGTGGATTCAAAACTTTTAAAGCTTGCTCAGCAGATGAAAGGAAAAGTTATTACAAATGATTACAATTTAAATAAAGTAGCAGAAGTGCAGGGAATAGAAGTTCTAAATATAAATGAACTTGCCAATGCTATTAAACCAGTAGTTTTGCCAGGAGAAGAAATGGTAGTGCAAGTGATACGAGATGGAAAGGAAATAGGTCAAGGTCTTGCATATCTTGATGATGGAACTATGATAGTAGTGGAAGGTGGTAAAAAACATATTGGGGAGACTATTGATGTTTTAGTGACTAGTGTGTTGCAAACTTCTGCTGGGAGAATGATATTTGCTAAACCAAAATCAGTAGTAGATAGAGCGGTTTAGGGTCTAGTTTTAGACCCTAATATTTTTTGTTTTTAGGATAACATATTTTCGCAAATCTATTTCTGAATATTTTTCAATATGCTATAATGACTAAGAGGTGAAAAATATGTATGAAAACAATTTTGTTTCAGTTGTAGTAGCTGCTGCAGGCATGAGCAACAGAATGAGAAGTAGAATAAATAAGCAATTTATTTTTATTGATAATAAGCCTGTATTAGCTCATACACTGGAAAAATTTGAAATGTGCAAATATGTAGATGAGATAATTATAGTGGCTAAAGAGGACGAAATTGAATATTGCAAAAAAGAAATTGTTAAAAAATATGATTTCAAAAAGGTTAGTAAGGTTGTTAAGGGTGGAAAAGAAAGACAAGATTCTGTATATAATGGATTGCTGGCTTTAGATAAAGAGTGTGAAATAGTTTTAATTCACGATGGAGCAAGACCTTTTATAAAAGTTAAGAATATTGAAGATGGCATTGAAGGAGTAATTAAATATGGAGCTTGTGTTGTAGGAGTACCTGTCAAAGACACTATAAAAATAGTGAGTGACAACAATGATGTAATGAATACTCCTGATAGAAGTCAAATATGGGCAGCTCAAACCCCCCAATGTTTTTTAAGACATATCATTATGCAAGCTTATAAAGCTGCTTTAGATGACGATTTTACTGGAACGGATGATAGTATGCTTGTGGAGAGGATTGGAGTTGATGTAAAGATGATTATGGGTTCTTATGAGAATATAAAGATTACTACTCCGGATGATTTAATAGTTGCGGAATCCATGCTGAAAGGCAAAGAAATTATTTTTAAGAAAAGAAATTTTGTATTTGAAGGTAGATAGGGTGGTTTATATGAGAATAGGTATAGGATATGATGTTCATAAACTGGTAGAAGGAAGAAAATTAATTGTGGGAGGAGTAGAAATTCCTCATGAAAAGGGACTGTTAGGTCACTCAGATGCAGATGTCTTAATTCATGCTATTATGGATAGTATTTTAGGAGCAATGGCTTTGGGGGATATTGGAAAACATTTTCCGGATACAGACATTGCATATAAGGATATATCTAGCATGGTTCTTCTTGAGAAAGTTTATGATATAATGTTGAGTAATGGGTATGAAATTGGAAATATAGACTGTATAGTAGTGGCTCAAAGACCTAAATTTGCACCTTATATACATAATATGAGAGAAAACATAGGAAGAGTTTTAAATATATCTATAGACAACATAAGTATAAAAGCTACTACTACAGAATGGCTTGGATTTGAAGGAAGAGAGGAAGGAATATCTGCTCATTGCGTATGTATTTTGAATAAAAATTAAATTTTTATTTGACATAAAAATCTTTTTTTAGTATTATATTAATAATTAAATTAATTTAATACATTACATTGAAGGGAAATAGTAAATATGAATGGTCAAAAGAGAGGAAATCATAAGGTGGAAGATTTCTGACCCTCTTTATATTGAACCCGTCCCTGAGTTTTTAGATTGAAAAGAAGTAGGTCTAAACGGTAGTTCCGTTATAACTTTCGAGTGGATTTAAAATGTTAAATCTATTAGAGTGGTACCGCGAAGCATACCTTCGTCTCTATTTTGAGATGGAGGTTTTTTTATTCCCAAAAAGTTAAAGGAGGAATTAGAGATGAGAATGTCTAAATTGTATTTACCAACTTTAAGAGAAGTGCCATCTGAGGCTGAAATACCTAGTCACCAATTGCTTTTAAGAGCAGGGATGATGAGAAAATTAGTTTCTGGGGTTTATTCATATTTGCCTCTTGGGTATAGAGTTATAAGAAAAATAGAGCAAATAGTTAGAGAAGAAATGGATGCTGCAGGTTCACAGGAACTTTTGATGTCTGCCATACAGCCTAAAGAATTGTGGGAAGCTAGTGGCAGATGGGATAATTTTGGTCCTGAAATGTTCAAATTGAGGGATAGGAATGACAGAGAATTTTGTTTAGGACCAACTCATGAAGAATATTTTACAAATCTTATAAAAGATGAAGTGAAGTCTTATAAACAACTTCCCTTGAATTTGTATCAAATTCAAACTAAATATAGGGATGAAAAGAGGCCAAGATTTGGTCTCATACGAAGTAGAGAATTTATCATGAAAGATGCTTATAGCTATGATAAAGATCTAGAAGGACTAGAAGAGTCTTACAAAATCATGTGGAAAGCTTATGAAAAAGTTTTCGATAGACTAAAATTATACTACAAAGTTGTTCAGGGAGATACAGGGGCTATGGGAGGAAAGGTGTCCCATGAGTTCATGGCTATGTCAGAAGTTGGAGAGGGCTTAATTGCATATTGTGACAATTGTGACTATGCTGCTACAGATGAAAAAGCTCAAGTGGTCTATAATATTGGAGAACAGGACAAAGAAGAACTAGATTGGGAAAAAGTTCATACACCAAATGCAAAGACAATAGAGGATGTAGCTTCTTTTTTCAATAGAGGAAAAGATGGATTTGCTAAAACGTTAGTATATAAGGCTAAAGACGAAGTTGTTGTAGTGGTTTTGCCAGGCAATAGAGAATTAAATGAAGTAAAATTGTGCAATTACTTGGGCATAGCAGAACATGAATTGGAATTGGCAGATGAAGAAACTGTTAAAAGAATTACAGGAGCAGAAGTTGGATTTGCAGGGCCTATAGGATTAAAAGAAAAAGTAAAACTATTGATAGATGAAAGAATAACCAAGATGAAAAACTTTATAGTAGGAGCTAATGAAACAGATTATCATATCAAGAATGTAAACTATGGAAGAGATTTCAAAGGTGAAGTTGTAAAAGATTTGTTGCTGATTGAAAAGGGCGATATTTGTCCAAAATGTGGAAAGATACTTAAGATGGATAGAGGAATAGAAGTAGGGAATATATTTCAATTAGGAACTAAATATAGTGAAAGTTTAGGTGCTACTTATTTAGATGAAAATGGCAAAGAAAAGCCATTTGTTATGGGTTCTTATGGTATAGGAGTTTCTAGAAGTATGTCAGCTATAGTAGAACAATATCATGACGAAAATGGAATCATATGGCCATTAGTTGTGGCCCCATATCATGTGATTGTAACTGTAGTGAATATAAAAAGCGAAGAACAAATAAATTTAGGAGAAAAGATATACTCTTCTTTAAAAGAAAGAGGATTAGAAGTATTAATAGATGATAGAAATGAGAGAGCAGGAGTCAAATTTAAAGATAGAGATTTAATAGGAATTCCTATCAGAATAACTGTAGGTAAAAAAGCAGGTGAGAATATTGTAGAATATTCTTTAAGAAGTAGTGATGACAAAATCGAAATACATGTAGATGAAATATTGGGTAAAATTGAAGAAGAGTTTGAAAGAGAAGGATTAAAAATAAATTAGGGCGTTTTTAACGCCCTAATTTATTTTGCGTTGGACAGTTAGAATTCGTTGAAGGAAATTAAAAAAAATTAAGAAATTTAATGTGTGTTGGTATTATATTTATCGAAAAAAGCAGTATATTGACGAAAATAGTTGGATAATAAATATACATAATATGGAGGATATTTATCTACAATGTAGAATATAGGTATTGAATTTAATATTGATTGTAGGTGGAAAGTCTATGTTGTATTCAATACCTTGGTATGTTGTACTATTTCAGTCTATTCCAGAAATATTTCTTACTTTGATACTTGGATTTAAATTATTTAATTTAGATATAGAGTTTAAAAAGGTTTTCTTGATATCATGTATAGTTTCTATAATTGTATATTTTACGAGAAAAAATGCTACGATTTATGGGATTCACACAGCTATATTTATATTATCTTCTTTAATTTTAATAAAAATGATTTTACAAATAAAATTTACATATTCTTTTATTTGTATTTCAACTAGTTCTTTGATAAATGGATTATTACAAAGTTTAATAGTTCCAATTTTATTTGCAATATTTAAAAGTGATACAGAAAGTTTAATGCAAAATCCATGGCTAAATGTGGTTTATTTTGTTCCTTGTGGGATATTGATGGTTGAATTATATGTATATATAGATAAAA